>CBDVCL010000010.1:0-13556 GCA_965372475.1 uncultured bacterium
GTATTGAGTTGCCGTTGGCGAGAAGTCGACCCAATAAGCAGAGCTTGTCGCTTCGCGATACCCACTGCCCAATAAGCGGAGCTTGTCGCTTCGCGATATTCAATACTGAACTGGTGAGAACGGAAATGGCGCGAAAGTCCGTAGTAGTACTACTGCTGTGCACCGCAGTCGTGGTAGGAGTATACGCGGCGCCCGCGGCGGAATACCACGCCGCGGGGGAGAAGCTGTTCAAGGCCGGCGACTACGCCAAAGCAGTGCAGTACCTCAACGCCGCGGTCAAGCTCGACCCCGCGCACAAGAACGCCTACTACCTGCTGGGCAACGCCTACTACAAGCAGGGCAACACCGCCGCGGCGATCACCGCCTTCAAGAGTTACCTGCGCCTTGACCCAGGCAACAGCCAGGTGCAGGCATTCCTCTCCCGCCTCCAGGGCGCCGCCCCGGGGGGCAAAACTCGGCCCGCCCCCAAGCGCCCGTCCGGAAGCGTCGTTATCTTCGATGACAGGTACCCCCTCGGCGTGAAGGAGACACCCAAACAGGGAACCACCAAGGTCGAGCTGTGGCAGAAGGATGCCGCCTTCGGACGCGCCTGCCTGCGCTACCGCGGCAATGTCAAGCAGAAGAATGCCATCGGCTCGACGATAGACTGGCTAAGGGCCTGGGGGGCGAGCGGCGTCGCCAAGCCTGGCGACCTGGCTCCCTTGCGCGAGAAAGGAGCGCTCGTCTTCTGGCTGAGGGGCAAGAACGGCGGGGAGTACTTCACCATGGATTTGCGCAGTACACCCGAGAAGGATATCGTCCTGAAGGACGGCAAGCCCGCCCGCTTCACCACCGGCCTTAGCATCGGCAAATATATCGCCGTCAGCACGGGGTGGCAGAAGGTTATCATTCCCCTCAACGATTTCCCCAAGAAAGGCAAGCTGTGGGGCAGCCGCGGCGGCGGCACGCACCACGTTCACGTCGAGGACATGGACTGGACGCGCATCGACCAATTGCACTGGGGAATAGGCGAGACATACGCCGACGAATACGAGATATACCTGGACGAGATAGTTATCGTGCCCGAGTACGACGCGGCCGAGCTCGAGCGCCTGAAGCAGACCGCGGCGAGCACCCGCCGGGAGACAGCCCTGGACGGGGAGGGAAACCTGGTGATCTTCGACGATCGGCCCAGGGGGGGGTACGGGGCCCTGGACCATAGCCACCTGGTGCTGGACGAGACCACCGCCAAGGTCGGCAAGAAATCCTTCCAGTACGTGATGGACCCGACCAGGATGAATTGGGCGGGTATCGGGCTTGGCTTTCTCGACTTCACTCCCTTCTACGAGCGAGGATACCTGGAGTTCTGGGTAAAGGGAAAGAACGGCGACGAAAAGTTCGTGGTGCAGTTCGTGTGCGAAGACCCTGAGGGCAGGCATACCTGGACCACGCTGAAGTCGGACCCCTATGTCACCGTGAGCGGCAAGTGGCGCAAGGTGAAGATCCCGCTCAAGGACTTCCCGGCGAAGGGCCGCCACAACACCGGTTCCGGGGTGCAGACCTTGCCCATCAGCTGGGGCGCGGTACGTCAGTTCGCGATACGGACGTACCGTTGCCAGGAGCAGGAAGTGGTGTTCTGGCTGGATGATATCAAGATAGTGACCAGGTAGCGCCGGGAGCCATTCGCGAGCTGCCGCTCGCTCATGGCTGGCCCTCGACGTGGTTTACTAGTCTCGGGCCAGCCATTATAATAATAGAAGCTCGCGAATGCCCTCAGGGCAAACTCCAGCGACGAAGGGCTAGAAGCCGAACCCTTCACCCCTTTGGAAGGAGAGTCGCTCGCTCTACCATGCGCTATTGTAACATAATTTCTGGACCAGTTTTCGGGAGCAGGTCAACTGTCTCAGCGTTGAATGTGTCAAACCAGCCATTGGACAAAAGGAAATGCCTAAAGAACAAAAGCCGAACATTCTTATTTTCATGACCGACCACCAGCGTGGCGACAGTATACTCGGGCGCGCGATCATGCCCAATACGGATCGCCTGCGCAAAGAGGGTGTGACGTTCTCAGAGACATTCTGCCCCTCACCACATTGCTGCCCCGCTCGCGCCACGTTCTTCACCGGGCTTTATCCCTCGCAGCACGGCGTTTGGCATAATGTGAACGTCGGCAACGCTATTTCTCGCACGCTCAAGCAAGGCGTGCGTACCTGGAGCGAGGACTTGAACGATGCCGGTTACCGCATGTGGTTTTCGGGGAAATGGCACGTCTCACACACTGAATCCCCTAGCGACCGCGGCTGGAATGTCTGTGACGGCACGCCCGGGGATTACAGTGACCGCCCTGTCGGCAATCCCTGGGGAATGTATAAAAGCCTCGCGAAGAAGGGCCAGAGCCTGGAGCGCGGGCCGGACCAGATCATAAAGGAGGGATACCCCACATATACTATGAGCGGTACAGCGGATGAGGAGCGGCACGGCGATACAAAAGTGGTCGACCAGGCCATCGCCCAGCTGGAAAAACTTACCGGAGAGGACAGTGATGAGCCATGGTGCCTCTACGCCGGATGTATCGGGCCGCATAGCCCCTATAATGTCCCTCAGAAATACCTCGATATGTATGATATCAACGATATCGAGTTGCCGCCGAACTTCCATGACGATATGCTGGACAAGCCTGGCTTCTATCGCCGCACCAAGGACCTATTCAGCCAACTGAGCGAAGCGGAGCATCGCAAGGCGATCCTGCACTTCCTGGCCTATTGCAGCTTTGAGGACGCGCTAATGGGGCGCTTGCTCGACGCCCTTGAGAAGAGCGGACAGAAAGAAAACACCATTGTCATCTGCGTTTCCGACCATGGTGACTACATGGCTGAGCACGGCCTCTGGGGCAAAGGGGTGCCCTGCTTCCGCGGCGCCTATCACGTGCCGCTTGTCATCCGCTGGCCGGCAGGAATAAAGAATCCGGATAGGACAGTAGATGAGATGGTCTCGCTGGCTGATATCGCGCCGACGCTCCTGGAGGCGGCCGGCATTACAACAGAGCGAGAATTTATCGGCGAAAGCCTAATGCCGTTCCTGAAGGATGAAAAACCGGCGGCCTGGCGGGAGGAGATCTTCACCCAGACCAATGGGAACGAATTATATGCCATCCAGCGAAGCGTCTTCAATAAGGACTTCAAGATGGTCTACAACGGCTTCGATTATGATGAGCTCTACGACCTGCGGAAGGATCCAGATGAGATGAAGAACGTCGTCAATGACCCGAAATACCGGGCCACGGTAAAAGGCCTCATGAAACGGATCTGGCAATTCGCGCATCAGACCGACGACACCTGCATCAATCCCTATATCATGGTGCGCTTTGCGCAATACGGACCGGCAATTGCCTTTGAAGAAGAACAAGGACCTGCCGGCTGAAGGTTTGAACCATGCCCTGTACCATTCGCGCTGAGTTTACCATGTACCCGAGTATCACGAGTGGTACATGGCTTAGGTACAGGGCGGGCAGCTTCGCTTTGGTTCAGAGTTGACGCTGGGGGGTATTTTTTTTCGAACGGTCGCCAAGAGGCGACCACTAGGGAGACATAGGATCGTGGAGCATCTTGTGCCTCCTTCATCCCTAAGGGGAGGTCGTTTATCTCGCGTCTCATCTCCTCTTCTTCATCACCTTGATGTCGTCCATCCAGAAGGCGTTCCGCCCACCCTTACGGGGCGGTCCCTGCACGTAGAACTGGTGGATGCAACGCCAATCAAATAGCATCTTCCTATTGCCCGGGCCCTTGCCGTGCAGGCCGAAATCCGCGAGCTCCACCTTTACCTTACGCCACTCAGTCTTGATGTTAGTGAAGCTACTGCTGTTCAGCGCGTTGGTTATCGTGTACCCGCTCTGATCCGTACACTGGAAACCAAGAATGAAATTCTCGTTTCCCCTCTCGCCCTTGAGCCAGAATTCCAGGAAGCCCCTCTTGACAAAGGGCTTGAGATCCAGGTTTTCTATGCCAAAAGAGCACCAGCTCCACTTGCGCGTGTCCATCACGAAGTGAAATGACTTCTTGCCGCCGTGCCTGGTGGTCTCGTCCAGGACGAGCCGCGCATGGGGCCCCGGCCAGGCACTATAGTAGCTGGCATTCGGCTTGTCATCGAAGAGGATCAGGTTGCCCTGGCTATCCCCGGCGCGCGCGTAGCGGCTTTTGCGTGCTTTCTCTTTCAGGGCCTTGGCTGCCGCCTTGTCGTAGCTCGGCACGATCAGCAACTCGTCTATGAAGAGCGTCCATCCCTTTGGCCTTGTCTCGCCCACCTTGAATCTGATCTCATCGACACGGAGCCAGTTGAATTCATTATATTGGTGCGTTGTCCTGCCGCCCTTGTACCTGCCCCAAAGGGCTCCCTTTTTGTGGAAATCCGAGAGGGGGATGACCACCTTCTGCCAATCGGTGCTCATGTCAACGTAGCGTTCGCCTCCTACGGTGTTGCGGAAGCGTCCGCCCTTGGTGGCCTTGCCGTAGCCGTATTCCCGCTCGGGAGGATTCGCAAGGGATACCTGGAACATCTCGCCCCCCTGCTTGCCCTTGAGCCAAAAGACGAGCGCCCCACTATCGCGGTAGTCGCTCAGGTCGCCCGGGCGCGGTACGCCGCTCGCCTCCCAGGCCTTGTTCCATTGGAAGGCTATCGATACCTCTCCCTTGTTGCCTCGGGCCTCGTAACGCAGACAGTGGCGGCCAAAGGCCGCGCCTTGCTCGATTATCCCCCCCTTTGCCGCCACCGTCTGCTTGACGCCAAAGGGGAACCGCTCATCATAGACTACGACAGTTCCCTTGGCACGCTTGGGCGAAGGCCCGCCCCACTTGCCCTGCCCGCCCGACGTAGCTTGAGCGGAGTTGGGTGCCTGTCGAAGGGATTGCCCGCTTGCCGTACCTCCCGCTGCCGCGCCGCCCGAGCTCTCCAAGCGGGAGAGGAAAGCCTGCACCTGGGTGTTGTCTGGGTCAAGACGCAAGTAACTCTTGAAGGCGATGATCGCCGCGGCGGCGTTGCCCTGCTTGTAGTAGGCGTTGCCCAGCAGGTAGTAGGCGTTCTTGTGCTTGGGGTCAAGCTTCAGCGCGGCGTTGAGGTACTGCGCCGCCTTGGCGTAGTCGCCGGCCTTGAACACCTTCTCCCCCGCAGCGTAGTATTCCGCCGCGCTGGCCGCCGAAGCGCGCGTGCCGAAACTCATCAGGAAGATCACCAGCGCGGCGGCTCTGATCACGGTTTGTCGCTCGTTGCTAGTACCTAGTCGCTCGTGCATTATCAGCACCCCTATCCGACTTCCGATTTCCGACTTCCACCTTCTTTTCGTACTACCCTACCACCGACAGGCACAGTATCAGTATTATTATCGCTCTTCGCACGATCATCACCTTTCTTAAAACGCGTTCGTCTAGTGCGGGTCCCAGGGCCTTGAGGGTCAGAGCATATATAGTCAAAATACTAAATAGCCCTCCTCCTTTGATTGTCAGAGGGTCATGCTATCATAATGTCAGCCCTTGCAAAAGAAAAAACCACCGACGGTGGTCGATGGTGGCGTGCGTCTTTTCATATTCCCCCATTTCCCCTACGATTCTCCCTTTAAGATGTCAGCGGCGTCGCTACTTTGCCCTGAACCGTAATGCGAAGCGTTTCTGGTTCAGGGCAGGACCACTCGGGGCTTCGGGTTTTACGAGTGTACCTATTCTGAGGAATTCCCTGCCCGCAAGAAGCGAGGGCTGGTGTCCAAAGCTACCACGAGTTTGTCTTCCGGGTCTCGAGTACTTCTTGCCATCTAACGCAATTGTATTATAATATTGGCAAAGGAATAAGAGAAATCCATATGGAGAAACCGTGAAACGTCCCAATCTTGTATTTGTATTCCCTGATGAATTCCGCCCTTACTCTATGGGTTTCTTAGGCAAGGAACCGGTAAGCACGCCGAACCTGGATAGGCTTGCCAGCGAAGGCACCACCTTTACCAATATGGTCAGCAACTACCCGGTCTGTAGCCCCTACCGGGCCATCCTTTTCACGGGCAAGTATTCTTACAAGAACGGGGTGCTCGGCAACTGTAATTCCAAGAATCTGGGCTGTGAGCTGCGTGATGAGATGTACTGTTTGTCTGACGCCCTCTCCGAGCACGGCTACAGTATGGGCTATATCGGTAAATGGCATCTGCAGACCCCCCGGCCGGGCGACGAGGTCCATGGCACGGGAAGAAGGACTAACTGGGACAACAATGTCTGGGACTGCTATACTCCCCCCGGCAGGGGACGGCACGGTTTCGATTTCTGGCACTCCTATGGTTGCTGCGACGAGCACAACAACCCCCATTACTGGCACGGTGACGCCAAGACCGATGAAGCGGTATACCCGGGCAAGTGGAGCCCTATCCACGAAACCGACGTGGCTGTTGATTATATAAAGAACACTGACAAGCAGCGCGACCCGGACAAGCCCTTCGCCCTCTTCCTGGCCTACAACCCGCCCCATATGCCTTTCGAACAGGTGCCAAAGGAATACGTTGACCTGTACGCGGACAAGAAACCCGAAGAGCTACTGGTCTGGGAGAATGCCGCTGAACCGGGCCGCAGCCAGGCGTTAGGCGAGATCAAGAACTACTACGCCATGATCAGCGGCGTGGACGAGCAGTTCGGCCGCGTCCTGGATTGCCTTGATGAACAGGGGCTATCAGATGATACGATCGTCATCTTCACCTCTGATCACGGTGATATGATGGGCAGCCAGGGGCTACTACGCAAGGGGCCATGGTACAACGAATCGCTGCTGGTCCCCTTCGTCGCCCGTTTCCCCGGCCGGGTCCGCGCCGGCGCGCAAGACGACGCCCTTCTCTCCGCGGTGGACCTTTTCCCGACGCTCATGGGCCTAAGCGGCCTGGCAGACAAGCTCCCGGACGACCTTGACGGCCGCGACTACTCCGCCCGCCTCAAGGACGGCGAAAGCCAATGCGCTGAGGCCGCGCTATATCTTTTTCCCAATGGAAGAGATACTACCAATGGCCGGCGGGGACTGAAGACAGACCGCTATACCTTCGCGCTTGAGAAGAAAGGGAGCGAGAAGAGCTACTTCCTGATCGACAACAAGGAAGACCCGCACCAGCTCAAGAATATCTACGGCGAGGACCCGGGGCGGGATGAGAAATTCAGGAAGCAACTCAAAGAGATGCTGATCAAGAGCTCTGATCCCTTTGCTTCGGCACTTGATTAGTCCTTACATATACATAATACGCTGAAAACGGCTTTTCCCTGTCATCACTCAACTCAGCTACCACTTGTGTCACACCTTTCTTGAGTGCGAACGAGAAACTGACGGACCTTTCACCGTCCTTGAGCTCCTTTTCCTGTACTACGCCGCCGACGTCTATCTTGACTGACTCTATCGGCAGCGCCATGCCGCCTTCGTTGTGATACTGGTTCCCGAGCTCGCCGTCCAACCCCGACGTCATCTCTTCGTCCTCTTCCTTTGGCCAGCGACGCAACTCGAACTCATATTCCCCGTCCGCCGCGACGTCAACCGTCCAGTGCCCGGCGCACCGCTTCCCTGCCCGTACGTGGACCTGGTGCCAGGCGGTATCGTTGAACTGGTTGAAGAGGTCATGCGTGGTCAGGTTTACCTCCGACTGCACCGCGTTGCCGATGATGATCGGGTTTTCCTCGTCGAACCTCTCGGAGACGGTATCCCACCAATCTTCGTAATCCTCGCGCAATTCTTTCACCACGTCCGGATGCTCTTTGGCGATGTCTTTTTCCTGGCCGGGGTCCTTGGATATATCATAGAGCTCCGCGCCGTTTACCAGCCGCCAGTTGTCGGTCATCGTGGCGCTCTGCTTCCACTTGACGGGTTGGTCTACCCGCTGCGAGTCGGTGACGATAGTACGCTCAGGCCATCCGCCCTCGCCTTTCAATAGCGGGAGAATACTCTTTCCGTGTACCTGCCCCGCGCCCGGCCCTGCAATGCCGCACAACTCACACAGCGTCGGCAGGACGTCAATGTGGGCGGTGAGCTTATGGACGTCCTTCGCTTCAGAGAACCCTCCCGCCGGCCAGCGCAGGAAGAACGGCACGCGGTGACCGCCGTCGTAGGGCGAGCCCTTTTTCCCCCTCAACCCCGCGTTGAAGCCGTCTTGGAGGAAGCCATTTCCATCCGCATTGCATCCTCCCGCGGTACCGTTGTCCGTCATGAATATCAGCACGGTGTTCTCTTCGAGCTCCAGCTCCGCCAGCTTTGCCCTCAGCTTGCCGAAGTTCTCGTCGATACAGCTTATCATGCCGTAGAAATTCGCCCTGTTGTCGGGAACGCTGCCCTTATACATATCACTGTATTTAGGCGGCACGTGAAAGGGAGAATGCGGCGCGTTGGTCGAAAGGTAGCAGAGGAAGGGCCGCTCCCTGTTCTCTTCGATGAAGTCCAGCGCGAAATCGAACCAGGTGTCAGTGCAGTAGCCTTCGGTCTTTACGGGCTCTCCGTTATGGAAATAGGTGTCGCCAAAATACTTGTTGCCCCAGTAATCCGGGGTCTGGCCGACACCCCCGCCGCCGTGATAATAGGCCACGTCGAAGCCCTTATCCTGCGGCCTGGAGGGATAATTATCGCCAAGATGCCACTTGCCGAAATGACCGGTGGTATAGCCGCCCTTCTTGAAATAATCCGCGATCGTGATCTCGTCTCCCCTCAGCAGCGATCGGCCGTTTATCGTATGCCAGACCCCGGTGGCGTTGCAGTAGCGCCCGGTCATCAGCCCGGCGCGGGTAGGCGCACAAGTCGGCCCGACATGGAAGTTTTCCAGGCGCAGGCTGGCGGCGTGGAACTTGTCGATGTAGGGCGTCTTGATTATCGGGTTGCCGTGACAAGCGAGGTCGCCGTACCCCTGGTCGTCGGTGATTACGATGATCACGTTTGGCTTGCCTGGATTCATGCGCTATCCCTTTCTCACCTTTATTTCACTCTGATTCCGGCGTCCCGTCCGCAGCGGCCTCGGGAACCCCATCTTTGCCTTTCACCCGGGCCAGCAAGGCGGATAGTTCCGCCACCTTGTCCGGGTGCTCACCGTACAAATTCTTTCTTTCGGCTATATCATCACGCAAACAGAACAACTCGCCGGGATGCTGGTGCGCGGTGTAGCCCCGCTCCTCTTTGAACCATTCCGGTTCCTTGTTGTCGTCGCCGCTTGGCGCGTCAATGAAGACCCAATCACCCTTGCGGATCGCAAAGCGCCCTGAACAGCTGTGGTGCACAAGTGACTCACGCCCGGGCTTCCCGCTCTCGCCGCGCAGCAGCGGCAGCATGCTGGCGCTGTCTTCCTCCACCCCGTCGGGCAACTTGGCGCCGAGCAGGTCGGCGCAGGTGGCCATGAAATCCCCGAGCGATACGAGCTGCTCACACGTGGTCGCGGCCGGGATCGTCTTTGGCCAGCGGGCGACAAAGGGAATGCGGTGCCCGGCCTCCCAGGTATCCCGCTTGGCGCCGCGCAAGTGGGCCATGCTGTAATGCCCGTATTCTTTGGCATTACCATAACAGCCCTCGTGCCCCTGGCTGTGGTTGCCTCCGACGCCCACCTCCGGGCCGTTGTCACTGCTGAAGATCAGAAGCGTATCCTTGGCGATCCCCTTACGCTCCAGGGCCGCCATCACCTCTCCCACCACCCAATCCACTTCACAGACGAAATCCCCGTACCGCCCCGCGCCGCTCACCCCAATGAACTCCTTGTTGGGCGCGATCGGCGTATGGGGCGAGGTCAGCGGCAAGTAGAGAAAGAACGGCTCCGCGCCGCTTTGCTCGACATACTCGTGCATGCGGCGCACGAATTCGGGGATCATCTTCTCGTGTTGCCAATCCGGCAGCATCAGCCCGGGAGCCCCGAAGATCTCGGGGGGCTTGGCGACGGTAGGTATCTCGACCAGCCGGTCGTTCTCGAACCAGGTGTAAGGCGGGAAGTTCGGCACGTCCACGCCAAAATAGGAATCAAAACCACGCTCCACCGGCCCGCCGCGCACCGCATTCGTGTAATCGATGTTCTTTTCCAAGGGCGAGCGATTTTTACGATCAAACTCACCGATCTTGACCCCCTTGTTCGCAGCTTCACCGTCCCTGGTGGCCCACTCCCAGCCCAGGTGCCATTTGCCAAGGCAAGCGGTGCGGTAGCCTTGCTCGCGCAGCAGCGTGGCCGCGGTGGGACGGTCCGCCTCTATCAAGGGAGGATCCCATGCCCACAGCACCTTGCTCTTTAGCGCCGTGCGCCAGCAGTAGCGACCGGTGAGCAAGGAATAGCGGCTTGGCGTGCAGACGCTGGAGGCGGCGTGCGCGTCCGTGAAGCGCATGCCCTCTTTTGCCAGGCGGTCCAGGTTTGGCGTGGGGATCTTTGAGTCCGGGTTGTTACAACCCATGTCCCCGTAGCCCATATCGTCCGCGAAGATGAATATGATATTCGGTTTCATTTTGTTATCCTCTCCTTTGCTAAGAAGATCCAACGGGGCAACTGCCGCGCCTGAAGCCGCAGTTATTGCCTTCTTTATGAACTTGCGTCTGGTTGTTCTTTCCACTATTCTGATTCAGGCGTACCATCCCTGATGAGCATTACCCCTCCTGTCGCCGGTACAGACCGAAAACGAGCATATTATCCGTTACTTACATACCTTTGTCAAACCAATCAACTCATAGCGGCGATCTGGGCTATCTGGGAAACCATCAGGCGGGAATCTTATGTGCACCCGTTACGCGGGTGATATCATTTGGCGCTTCCTCCCCGAGCTGAAGCTTGGGGTCTTCGCGCTCGCGGAATAAGCCCCCCTTGAGAAAGGATAGGCGTAACCAAACATAGCACGATTATGCTCTCTTATGTCCTTCGCATAAGGAACGGGTCGGCGCTAGTTCGGCGGCTGCCGTATTCAAACATCGTCCGCTAACCCATTTTGTTGGAGTCTTCGCTGATGCGCGTGCTTCACGGCAGTCCAAGTTGCCTCGTTGAACCGCGCTTCGCTCTCAGGCGACATTTCATGCGCTGAGTAGTAGTACATCAGATGGTCCATGGGCAGGGCAAATGCTTTATCCACGTTTGCCAGGTAGTTATCCAGGTCTTCGTCGCGATGTCGCTGCGCCTCAAGAAGGAAGAACGACTTCCTGCCTGCCTGTCTTAAGAGAGGCGCATACTTGCTGTGTGCCTCAAAAGCAGTGCCCTTCATACGGTGCATCTGGTGGTCCGTACTGCGCACATGCCCGTCACTGCCGATGTAGTCAAGGTTGTCCTTCGGCAATAGGGCGTTGAAAAGGGCGTCCTGATGCGGTTGAGTGAACAGGCTTACCATCAATCCCTCACGTAGCGTCTTGGCGTACAGACTCATCTCGTCAACAAAAGCCGCAAAGCGGTCGTGGTGCCAATTCTCGCCGGGTTTTTCACAAAGCTTCCTGCAATATTCGCAATGACATCTCCGAGAATGAGGCTCATCCCAGATAAGGCCATCGAAATCGAAATGCTCGAACAACGTCGCAAGCGAGAGGCGGATGTGCTCAATGACCTTGGGGTTGTTGATACAGGAGACCATTTCACCCCTGGCCTGGCAAACCCCTTCCTCGGATTGAACCCGCGTATCAGTGTTCTCAAGTGTGAAGCGGCCAAAACCATCCAGCCAACCCGCGACCAGACCTGCCCATCGATTCGGCACGGCGTGCGCCTTCATACCGTGGGCATGAATCCTCTTGACTACATTCCGCAAGCGCTGCTGATGCCAATTGGTCAGCTGACTTTCCTGCACACAGACAGACACCGCGTCAGTACCCAATTCCGCGATGCGTGTGAGATCTGACTGAAGATGTTCTGACAAGAGCGTGTGATTGTGCGGTGCGTAGTAGTAGCAGTTTATGATCATCGTCTTCAGGCGAGCACCGCCGGTATGCGACCGGTTGCCAAAGGACCGGCGCTATTTCGGTGGCGGCCGCAGCCACTTGTCGTTGACACGGAAATTGAAAGCGTCCTCAAGGTCGGCTCGGGCGAGCTGGCCCTTACCGGTGACGGGCAGCTTCGAACCATCGAAGCGGCGCACCGTGTAACGGGCGAACCACTCCTCCAATTCACGCCGCATCTTCTCTATCACCTTGGCATTGCCGCGATAGTGCATGAGGTTCGTCCGCTCCTGCGGGTCCTCGCTGAGATGATAGAGCTCGTGCGGCCCTGAAGGATAGCGCCACACCAGTTTCCACTCCCGCGAGCGGATCATCCGTACCGGGCCATATTCGTCGAAGACAACTACGTTCTGCCGCTCGGCCATCTCCTCGCCGCGCAGCAGCGGCGCAAAGGAGCTCCCCGGCAGTCCCTCGGGGATCTCCCCCCCCAGGCCGAGGTAATCCATTAGCGTGGGTTGCCAGTCGTACTGGCTTAAGAGTTCCTCGCTCACCACCCCCTGCGGCACGCTTCCCGGGCGGCTGATCAGGCATGGGACCTTTACGCTTTCCTCGAACATGTTCTGCGGCCTGGTGCCGTTGCCCTTGCCGTATATTCCGTGGTGGCCCATATTCATGCCGTTGTCGCTCATGAAGACGACCAGCGTGTTCTCGCGCAGGCCTTTCTCCTCGAGCCAGTCAAGCAGGCGCCCGACGTTTCGGTCCATCGCCGTGATCGCGGTGAAATAGCCGGCGAGGTCGGCGCGTCTTCGTTTGGGACCAGGCTCATTGTAGAGGATGAAATCTCTCGGCCGCGGCTCGCTGTCGCCGGGCACCGATTCGAAGGGGCAGTTGTCGTGGTAATCGTCCCAGAGCTCGCTCGGGTGCTGCTCGCGACCCCACGGGGCGTGGGGCGCATTGTAATGGACATGAAGACAGAAGGGCCGCTCGTCCTCGAGCTGGCCCTCCAGAAACTTGATGCCGTTGTCCGTGAAAAGGTCCGAGGCGTATTCGCCCTTGTGGTATACCAGCTTCTTGTCCTCGGCGATGGGCGGGTTATAGTAGGCGCAGCCGCCTCCCGGCATCGCGTACCAGCTTTGAAAACCAAACTGCGGCTCCAGGCCGTATCCGAGGTGCAGCTTGCCGCTTATGCAGTTATCGTAGCCGGCCTTGGCGAGTGCCTCGGGGTAAGTCGGCTGTCCCGCCAGGAACCTCTCCTCCTCGGTACGGGCTCGCGACGAGTCGTTGCTCCCGACCAGCCAGTCGTGCACGCCGTGTTGAGACGGGATGCGTCCGGTGAAGATGGAGGCACGCGCGGGGGAGCAGACGGGAGAGGTGCAGAAGAAACTATCGAACCTCGTGCCGCTCGCCGCCAGCCGATCAAGGTTAGGGGTACGCAGCTCCTTATTGCCGGCGCATCCCATCGCCCAGGGGCCCTGGTCATCGGTGAGGATAAAGAGAATATTAGGCTTGTCTTTGTCTCTGCTTGCCATTTCTTGTCTCCTTACCTCTTTTGTCTTTTGCTTCTATCAAACTTTCCGGCAATACTCATTCAACAACACTCTATGGGTTTCTGTTGAGGCCCGACATTGACAACGAGCTCAAAAATCACTCACCGCCTTCCTCTCCCCGTCATATATCGCCAATAACTCACCCATCTTATGTATCACATCTTCGCC
>CBDVCL010000011.1:0-13440 GCA_965372475.1 uncultured bacterium
ATAGCCCTTCGGGGCTGACCCCTCAGGGGAAGTCCTTTAGCGAAGGCGGAAGCGACCAGCGACAGCTTATGACCGTGACCTCCCCCTCCGTATCTCCATTGCCATCAGGAGTACGGCAAACGCGATGAGCGCGGAGCAGGAGACGAAAAGTACCTTGAAACCGAAGAGGAACTTGACCAGCAGCGCTAATTGAGGCACGAGGATGCCGCGGATGCCGGTAATACTCACGTGGATGCCCTGGTAGATGTAGGCCTCGCCCGGCTCGGCGAAATGCAGCGAGCCCAGTTGCCACATCAGGTTGACTCCCGTCTGCCCGATGCCGTGGACCAGGTAGCCCACGGAGACGAGGATCAGCACGAACGCGCCGGTCTGGCCCTGGGCGGCGATGAGCAGGAGAGGAAAGAAAGCGACGGGCGTCATTACGATCACGCTGAATCGAAAAGGTTTCACGCGGTCGAGGAGCAGGCCGAAGAGGGGCGGCAGGATCAGCGCGGGAGACAGGCCGACCAGCGCCTTGGCGGTGGAGATGTCCGAGTAGCTCAAGTTCAGTTCCTGCACGAGATAGATGGGAGCGATGACGAAAGAGCTCCACAAGGCGGAGCCGTAGATGAAGAAGTTGCGTTCGAAGACCGCGAATTGTGGGTCGTTCTTGAGGATCTTGATGACGAGGCGGACCGTAGTGCCGATGGCGGCTATCGGGTTGCGGGAAGGCGCCCTGGCGAAGAGGGTCCTGCGAGGCGGCTTCAATCCCTGCGCCGGGATCAGGGAGAGAAAAAGACAGCTTGACGCTGCGCAGACGGCCCCCACCACGAATATCGGCGCATAATATGCTTCGTTCAGGTCAAGAAAGTAGCCGACCAGCTTGCACGTAGTTATCATCACGATACTGCCTGAAGAGAAGGCAAGGCCCACCAGTATGCCGCGGCGCTGGGGGCGGTAATTGGCTTGGAAGATGCCGTTCATCGCCGGCGTGATGATGCCCTGGAAGATGGCGCAAAAATAGACGAGGGCGATCAACTGATTAGGGCTGTCCAGCCAGAAGACCAGGGCGTAGGGCAGGCGGCCGAACACCCCGGCGACGAGCAGGTATTTCCGTACGTGCTTCGACCTTTGCATCGCCGCGGCCCAGAATACAGAGAGCAGCATCGCCGGGGCTATCGCCTGCACGAGTAGGACTACCTGGAAATCGCTCGCGCCCAGCGTGCGCTTGGCCAGCTCACCAAGGATGGTATTGATGCCCCAGAACACACCGATAGAAAGCTCGGCGAGAAGATGATAGGAGAAGGCCGTTTTCTCGCTTGGTGTGAGCAGTGGCTTCTTGCCCGTTTGTGTGATCTGTGGTATTTGCATTGGCTATCTGTTCCCTGAGACTGTCGGAGAAGAATGCTGGCGAAGTCCGCGAAACGGCTGCCGCCGGCGGAAGCCGCCGCGAAAACGCGAAGCAACGGCACTGCGCGCGCTTCGCGAAAAGAGCGCTTCAACATATTACCGGGAGCAGTAAATAAGAACCTTAGGCTCCGCCTAAGAACCTTGTCCGACTACCACGCAAATCGGCGTCGGATAGGATAACTTTTTGCGATCTCAGCTATTTGTTAAATCCCGGTAACACGGGCATACAAGCCAAGTGAGCGCAATTACTAACCCCACCGACGGCTAGTGAAGTATCCAATTCAATGCTCCCCTTAGTATCTCTCTATGTAAAGACGGGTATTCTACCATAATACCGGGACGGAATTAATAGAAAGATTATCGTCATGTTTATTGGTATAATTGTAAACTGTCGCTTGAGGTGCTCAAGTGTTAGAGGAGATGACGATGAAGAGGAAGCGACCGGAAATCAGGACCGAGGCGGCGTCTTCGTTGCGGCAAGCGTCCCTGGGCGAGGCGCCCTGCGCTTTCGAGGTGACCTGCCTGAGCGAGCGCAGCAGGTACGTCAACCAGGATTATGTCCTCAGGACAGTGGGGCGGCCGCACCGCGCCATAAACATAATGCATTGCTACTACCCCTTGCACCCGAAGTGGCCGGGGCGCGCCTCGGAGGTGATGCCGCGCACGGGTGATTTCGTCTGGGATTATGAGTACGACGACTATCCTCCCTACCTGGGCGGGTTGAAAGGGCGCACTGACAGCGAGCCGTTCACCCTGATGCGCGATATCCGCCGCCACGGCCAGGACGTGATGCTGACGCTGACCGTTGACCCCACGGTGAGCGACGCGCACCTGGTCAAGGTAGCCAGGGAGCTTAAACCCTACGGCCGGGTTTTCCTGCGCATCAACCACGAAGCGGACGGCAATTGGTTCACCTTCAACAGGACGCATAGCTACAAGGAGGTAGGGCTGTTCTTTGAGCGCTTTCATAACATCGTCAAGGAGCACGCTGCCAACGTGCTTACCGTGGGCTGCATCGGCGGCCTCAATGACAAGGGGGAATGGGAGCGGGGAACCGACCTTCACCCCTATATCCGCGCCGCCGACATATGGTCCGTCGACCGATACCTCACACTGCACTGGGGGTGGCCCTTCGGCATCTGTGAAACGGACGGCAGTTACCAGAAATACGCTACGAACGGCCTGGAGCGATGCTGGGGTAACATGTGCCGCGCCTACGAGGCCTTCGTGGACGTCTGCAAGGGCAGGGAGAAGCCGCTGGTGCTTTCCGAGCTCAACGCCGACGCCGATGGCGAGGGTCATCAAGGGCAGGCAAAGATGGTACGCGCCTGGTACGACCGCGTGCTTTCGGAGCGTCCCCGTTTTCTCAAGGCGCTTACTTTTTACCAGTTCCGCGATTTCGGCGGTTTAGGCCTGGAGATGAACGATCCCAACAACCGGGACGTCGGCGTGCCCGCACCCTTCCTGCAGGATTACAAGGCCTATGGTCGGCACCCTTATTTCTCGCCGCGCTTGCAGGAAGGGAAAAAGCTCAAGGCGAAGGGCCTCTACAAGCTCTCCTGGACCCACGCCGAGGACGCGGTGGGGCTGGCAATGCGGGTGAAGCTGAAGAAACGCCCCAAGATATTCGAGGTGGTCTTCGAGGACGAGGTAAACCTGATGATAAAGGTCGGGGATAACTGGTTCTACAAGGCGCCCTGGAACTGGCGCGTGGAGGTGACCAGCGCCTTCTTCGAGCTGAAACCGAAGAGCACGGAAACGGTCTATATTTTCGCGCCCCCTGCTTCGGGAGCGAACGGCGACACCGACGACCCCGACCGTTCGCCGCGCGTGCACCGGACGGTAATGCGTAAGCCGCCAAGGTTTAGGGTGAGGTATTGATGCGGTTCAAGGGGCATTAGGGTATTAGGGTGTTTGGGCCGGCAAGCAGGCGGCCTTGGCCCTAAAGCCCTAATACCTTAATACCCGGCTATGAGATACTTACCTGTTCTACTCGACATAAGAGACAGGCCCTGCCTCGTGGTGGGCGGCGGCGCCGTGGCGGCACGCAAGGTGCGGTTGCTCCTGAGCGCGGGAGCGTGCGTGCGCGTCGTGGCTCCTGAAGCGGGAACGGCGATCAGGCGCCTGGCGAAGGCGGGGAAACTCAAGCTGGCGCGCCGCCCCTTCCGCGCCGGTGACCTGGACGGGGTGACGCTTGCCGTGGCGGCCGCGGGGGATGCGGCGCTCAACGCCGTGATCGTCCGCGCCTCGCGACGGCGCGGTGTTCCTTTGAATGTCGTAGACGAGCCGGACAAGTGCGATTTCATCGTGCCGGCAGTGGTCGAGAGCGGAGGTCTGCTGATAGCGGTATCCACGAGCGGCGCCAGCCCCGGTCTCGCCGCTAGGATAGCGACAAGACTGCGCGGGGAATACGGGCGTGAGTACGGCCGTATCCTGCGGCACTTGGAAAGACTCCGCTGCGAGTTGAAGCGTCGCGTGCCGGAACAGAGAAGGCGCAAGGAGATCATCGACCGCGTCCTGGACGGGGAGGCGATGAAGCTGATGTTGAAGGGGAGGTGGGAGGAGGCGAAGCGGGAGATCGAGAAGCTAGCGGGCGGTTAGTGTTGTTGCTCGTTGCTCGTCGCCCGTTGCTCGTGGAGGCTGCGGTGATTACGAGAGACGAGAGACGAACAACGAGCGACGGCCCTGATCGTCGAAACGCAAGACCACCATGGCTAAGAAGAAGACCGCGAAGAAGAAAGCCAAGGTCGGCATAGTGTACCTCGTCGGCGCCGGGCCCGGCGACCCGGAACTGATCACCCTGCGCGGCGCGGCGCTGCTCAAGCAGGCGGAAGTGGTCGTCTATGACGCCCTGGCCTCGCCGGCCATCTTGGGAATGGCCGCGGCAGGGGCGGAGCTGGTCTACGCCGGCAAGAGGAGCGGGCGGCACAGCGTGCCGCAAGAGGAGATAAACCGCTTGTTGGTCAAGCTGGGCCGGACCAAGCGCGTGGTGCGGCTGAAGGGAGGAGACCCCTTTGTCTTCGGCCGCGGCGGCGAGGAAGCGGAGGCGATCACCAAGGCGGGCATTCCCTTCGAGGTGGTTCCCGGCGTTACTTCCGCGGTCGCGGCGCCGGCTTACGCGGGAATACCCCTGACACATAGGGGCCGCGCCTCGCAGGTGACGATCATCACCGGCCGGAGAAGGGAGGATGGCACAGGGGAGACACCCGGCAACATCAACTATCGCGCCCTGGCGGAGGGCGGCGGTACGCTGGTCTTCCTCATGGGGATGGAGAACCTGACCGCGCTGGCGGGGGGCTTGATGAACGCGGGGCTTTCCGAGATGACCCCGGCGGCGGTGGTGCAATGGGGGACCACGGGCCGCCAGCGGCAGGTGCGCGGCGCCCTTTCCGATATCGCGCGCAAGGCGGAGGAGAAGAGCGTGGGCGCTCCCGCGGTGATAATCATCGGCGAAGTGGTCGCGCTTTCCTCGGTCCTGAAATGGTACGAAAAGAAGCCGCTCTGGGGCGCGCGCGGGGGGATACGGCGCGCGCGGCGGCGGGCGAGCGCGCTCACGGTAAAGCTGGCAAGGTTGGGGGCGTGGGTGATCGAATATCCGACCATCGCCATCCGGGAGCTCAAGCGGAAGCGGAAAGCGGGGAAAGCTTTGGATGGCTGTGATTGGCTGGTGCTGACCAGCGCCGAGGGCGTCGCCATCTTCTTTGGCTGGTTAGGGAAAGAAGGCCGTGACGCGCGGGCCCTGGCAGGGACTAAGGTCTGCGCCATTGGGCCGGGAACGGCAGAGGCACTAGCGAAGCGGGGCATCAAGGCCGACCTCGTGCCGCGAGTCTACCAGGCTGAAGGGATACTGGCTGCGATGCCGTCCGTAAGGGGGAAGAGAGTCGTGCTGGCAAGGTCGCGACAGGCTAGAACCTTGCTTTACGACCAATTGAAGAGGCGCGGGGCGGAGGTGGTGGAGATGCCGCTCTACGAGACGGTCCTCGACAGCGGCGACAAGGAGACGCTCTTGAGTTACCTGCGCACGGGGGAGGTGGATTACTTGACCTTCACCAGTTCCTCTACCGTGGAGAATCTCCTGGCAAGCGTCGGCGCCGGCGGGAAGAAGTGCCTGCGCAAGGTGCGGCTGGCAAGCATAGGACCGGTTACCAGCGCGACGATGAGGAAGCGGGGCTTGCAAGTGGCGCTGCAGGCGAAGGTGAGTACTCTCGAGGGTCTGGTTGAGGCGTTGGTTGGTGATTATGCCAGGAGGGGTCGAACGGGCAAGCGGTGAGAGTAGTCGCTCGTTGCTCGTTTCTCGTTGCTCGTGCGAGTTCGACCTATTACAGCGAGCGACGGGCGACGAGCGACGAGCAACAGCATGAAAGGAGTAAACAATGCTATTCCCGCATTATAGAGCAAGACGAACTCGTAAGAGCGAGACAATCCGCAAGTTAGTCCGAGAGACCACGGTGCTCCCCTCGGACCTGGTCTATCCGCTTTTCGTCGTGGAAGGCCTGGAGAAGAAGCGGGAGATAAAGAGCATGCCCGGGCAATATTACCACGGCCTGCGCAGCCTGGTCGAGGAGGCGAAGGCGACGGCGGCATGCGGCGTCCCCGCGGTGATCCTTTTCGGCATACCCGCGCGCAAGGACGAGGTGGGAAAAGAGGCCTTTAATCCTAAGGGCGTGATACAGCAGGCTGTACGGGCGATCAAGAAGAAAGTACCCGAGATGTGCGTGATAACGGATGTTTGCCTGTGTGAATATACCTCGCACGGTCACTGCGGCATTGTCCAGGACGGCAAGGTGAATAATGACGTCAGTATCGAGATCCTCGCCCAGGTTGCCGTTTCGCACGCACAGGCGGGAGCCGACGTCGTCGCTCCCTCGGACATGATGGATGGTCGTGTCACAGCCATCCGCGGCAACCTCGACAACGAGGGATTCCGCGAGTGCGCCATCCTCTCCTACGCCGCCAAGTACGCCTCGGCTTTCTACGGCCCCTTCCGCGAGGCCGTGGGCAGTACGCCCGAGTTCGGTGACCGCCGCGGCTACCAGATGGACCCTGCGAACGTGCGCGAGGCCCTGCGGGAGGTGGGTGAGGACATCGCTGAGGGCGCGGACATGGTCATGATCAAACCCGCCCTGCCCTACCTGGACGTGGTCAGGGCAGTACGGGACAAGTATGATTACCCGCTTGCCGCCTACAGCGTCAGCGGCGAATACGCGATGATCGAGGCCGCGGCAACTCGGGGCTTGCTGGACAGGGAGCGAGCTATCGAGGAGATGCTGGGGAGCATCAAGAGGGCGGGGGCGGACATCATCCTCACATATCATGCGCGCGAACATGCCGAAAAACTGTCGAAAAAGTAAGGGAGTTCCGCGTGATGTGCGGGGTAGGCGCCTGCTCAACTCTTTGCAGAAGGGGCTGCCCATTTCGACACGCCCCTTCCGGGAATTGGGGCGTAAGTGCGGCCTGGCAGAGGAATCGGCCCTGCGCCGCGTCAAGGCCATGAAGTCCTCAGGCCTAATCAGGCGCCTGGGTGGCGTCTTCGCCAGCGACAAGCTCGGTTATGCCACTACCCTCGTTGGCTTCAAGGTCAAGCCCGGGAAGACAGAGGGAGTGGCTCGGGCCGTCGCCAGGCGGTCCGAGGTAACCCATTGCTATCAGCGCAAGGATGAATACAACCTGTGGTTCACGCTTCATGCGGTCGGGCGCCGCCGCCTGCTGCTTCTCTTCAAGGAACTGTCCCGCTTGCCGGGGGTGGTGGACGCGCTGGAACTGCCGGCGCTGGAGGTGTTTAAGGTGGATGTGAATTTGAAGGTATGAGGGGTATTGGGGCACTAGGGTATTAGGGTGTTGGGGTTTAACCCTAAAGCCCTAACACCCAACACCATGAAACTGACCACCAAGGAAAGACGGCTGATCGCCCTCCTGCACGACTTGCCGATAACAGCGCGCCCCTTTGCCGCCCTGGCGGCAAAATTGGGCGAGAGCGAGGAATGGGTGCTGGGGCGGCTGAAGCGCTGGGAGCGTATCGGCCTGGTGCGTAAGCTTGCCATGGTGGGCAGGCACCGGCAAATGGGTTACCGGGCCAATGCCATGGTTTGCTGGCAGGTTCCGCCGCGGCAGGTAAAGGCAGTCGGGGTTAGGTTTTCGGGCCTGCGCGCCGTCAGCCACTGTTACCAGAGGAGGACATACCCCTCTTGGCGGCATAATCTATATACCATGGTGCACGCCAAGTCGTCGGCTGAACTGGCTCGTCTCGTGGCCGGCATGGCTCGATTCGCGGATGGTGCGCCCTGCCGCCTGCTTATCTCCGCGAAGGAGTATAAGAAGACCAGCCCCAGGTATTTCATGGGGGAATGCTAGTCTGGTCCAAAGGTGCAAAGGTCCGAAGGTCAAGAAGTCGAAGGTCGATCGGCCTTGCGGTTGCGGGTGATAAAGAAGTTGAAAACACCGGCGGAATGGTTTACTATTGCCTGGCATTGGTGACTTGATAGTCTTCGAACCCCGAGGTCCCAGGTCCGAAGTCCGGAAAAGCGAGAGGATAAATGATGGCTGAAGGCAAAGTACACCTTGAAAGGCGTGAGCACCCTCGTTTCTCGATAGCGATGAAGATGGATTACGAGGTGGTTGGCTCGGCCGGAAAACAAAAGGCGCAGACCGGTGACATATCGGCGGGAGGCGTGCGGATATACGTCCAGCAACCGGCGAGGAGGGGCGACCGGCTGAAGGTGGCCATAGACCTGGATGAAGGCAAGAGCGTTGAGGCGGACGCAACGGTTGCCTGGGTGCGCCGGGCCGAGGACTTGGAACTGGATATCGGCTACAAGTTTGCGATGGGACTCAAGTTCTCTCACATCAAGAGCGAGGATTCGAGTTTCATCACTAAGTTTGTTGAGAAGTGTTTGAAGGGGAAGTAGGTCCTTCGTTCTGAGCGAGAAGTAAGAGGCGGTAAGAAGGAAGAGATAAGAGGCAAGGAGTAGGAAACGAGAGATCTTACTTGCTCTTACGTCTTGCTTCTTACCTCTTACTTCTTATCCTTAGCTCTCAAGAACTCCAACCACTCCTTGATCTTCTTCTCATACCCCGAATCCTTCGGCCGGTAGAACTTCCCCGGCTCCACGCCATAGAACTGCTTCACGTAGCCGTGCTGGAAATCCTGGGCGTATTTGTAGCCGCGACCGCGGCCGAGCTTCTTAGCGCCGGGATAGTTGGCGCTCTTGAGGTGGTTCGGCACGGGGCGCAGGGGGTTTTCTTTTAGCTCCTTTTGCGCGTCCCAGATGCCAAGCGCGGCGGCATTGCTCTTGGGGGCACAGGCGATGTAGGTGGCGGCCTGAGCGAGGGTGAGCTGGGCTTCGGGCATGCCGATGTATTCTACGGCCTGCATCGCGGCCGTGGCCAACTGCAGGGCGCGCGGGTCGGCGTTGCCAACGTCCTCAGAGGCGCAGATGGCGATGCGCCTGGCGATGAAACGGGGGTCGTCACCTGCCTCGAGCATCAGGGCCAGCCAGTAGAGGGCGGAGTCGGGGTCCGAGCCGCGCATTGACTTGATGAAAGCCGAGACGACGTCGTAGTGCTCGTCCCCGGTGCTGTCGTAGAGGATGTGCTTGCCCAGGCTGCACTCGCCGATCACCTGGGAAGACAGCGTGATCTTCCCCGCCTTTGTTTTCGGCGCGATATTGATGGCGATCTCCAGCAGGTTGAGCAAGCGGCGGGCGTCGCCGGCCGCCGCCTTGAGAAGCAGGGCCCGGGCCTTGTCGTCGAGACTGATATCCAGCTCCCCCAGGCCGCGCTGCTTGTCCTTGAGGGAACGCTTGAGGATGAAGAGGAGGTGCTCGTCATCCAGGGGATAGAACTCAAAGATGTTGGCACGGGAGAGCAGGGGATTATTGAGGTAGAAATAGGGGTTCTGGGTGGTGGCGCCGATGAGGGTGATCACCCCCTCTTCTACCTCGGGCAGAAGGGCGTCCTGCTGAGTCTTGTTGTAACGGTGGATCTCGTCGATGAATAGGGTGGTGCGTTCGCCCTTATCCCTCGCGGCGCGGGCGCGGCTAACGACTTTTCGCAGATCCGGCACGCCCGAGGTAACGGCGTTGAGCCGTTCGAAAGAGCTCGCGGTTATCGTAGAGATGACCATCGCCAGCGCGGTCTTGCCGCTGCCTGGGGGGCCGTAGAAGATAAGAGAGCTGATGCGGTCGGCATCGATCATCGCGCGCAGCACCTTGCCCTTGGCGAGAAGGTGTTCCTGCCCTACGAACTCGGACAGTTGCCCTGGAGCCATTCGCCTGGCGAGGGGTTGGTTGCTTAGTTCGCGCATGGGGTTGATTGTACTACAAATGCAAGCTGCGAGGTAGGGTTATTGAAGGAGCTAGGAACTTGGAGCTCGGACCTGGATGGCTCGCCAGAAGCGGGGCGGGCTTCTCACCGCCCTATGATAGCGGAGAAGCTGCACTTTGGGTCTTGCGGGACAATGGGCCTCGAATGCCGAGTTCCTAGGTCCTAGGTCCGGAAGGTGTGAAAAAACACCACACTGTGGTTGGATCAAGGCCGCGCGGCCTCCGGGTGCGAAACAGGAGCGGGAACGAGCCCGTAACTCATTGATAATACTAAAGATGCAATGACAAATCGTGTGGACAAACAGGGGAAACATGGTATAATACTTGCTGTACATACTGATTAGGAGGTGTAACTATGTCCAAATATCTGAGCGTTGCGATTGTAGCGATAGTCTTAGTCGTGCCGGTTTGCCTGGCCGGTGAGCCGGGATCCACCGGCGCCGTCTTCCTTAAGATGCCGACGGGTTCAAGGCCGATAGCGATGGGCGAGAACTTCATCGCGGTGGCGGACGACTCCAATGCCATATTCTGGAACCCGGCAGGGCTGTGCCAGTTGGAAAACGGTGAGCTGATGTTCATGCATTCCACGTATTTCGCGACGATCATGTATGATTACGTGGCCGCGGGCTTCCCCATAGGCAGGTACCAGGCGGCGGGGGTCTCTTTCAATATGATCACCATGGACAAGATGGACTCCTACAACGAGGACGGCGAAAAGGGAGAGCCTTTCGGGGTCAAGCTGGGCACCGGTTACCTGACCTACAGCTACAAGATGAGCCCCAGGTTCTACACCGGGCTGACGCTGAAGTATATCTTCCAGCGCGTGAGCGGGGCGAGCATCGGCGAGTATTCCTCTAACAGCATTGCCGGCGATATCGGTATGCTCTACCGGCTATGGCGGCGCCTTTCGGTAGCCGCGGTATTACAGAACATGGGCTTGGAAGCGAAGTTCAGCGGAGAGAAGCTGGAAGGCACGGACGGCGACCCCCTGCCGCTGGCGGTGAAGCTCGGCGCCTCCTATGGCGTCGAGAACGGGATACTGGCCATGGACACCACTTGGCCGGTGGACAATAAGATAATCATCGGCTTCGGCTGCGAATACTGGTATCGGAAATTGCTGGCCGTGCGCTTGGGCTACAAGTACCAGGGAGCGATGGACTTCAACGACCTTGGCACCGACCTAACGGGTCTCAGCCTGGGAGCGGGACTACACAGGAAGCTGGGTGAGACTGCCATCGGGGTGGATTACGCGTTTTCCTTGAAGGGCGTCCTCGGTGACCTGCATCGTATTACGTTGGTGCTGGGATTTTAGGGAATGGGAAGTCGGAAGTGGGAAGTGGGAAGTCGGATGATTAGATGTCGTTGCATCCGGCTTCCTTTTTTCTAAAGCCATACAACACCGCAGGCACTTGAAGGAGGAGAAACGATGAAGGTTCTGGTAGTCAACTGCGGCAGTTCTTCGCTGAAGTACCAGCTGTTCGACATGAAGGACGAGGACGTGCTAGCTAATGGCTCGGTGGACCGTATCGGGCCGCAGGCCAGCACCCTGAAGGCACAGGGGGGGCGCTGCAAGCAGGTGACGCGAAAGGTGAAAGCGGCGAACCACCTTGAGGCATTCAAGCTGGCCGTCCAGCAGATGAAGGAGGCCAAGGTCCTCGGCGGTGGCGACGTCCAGGCGGTGGGCCATCGCGTCGTGCACGGCGGCGACAAATACAGCAGTTCCGTGATAATTGACAAGGCGGTGCTCAGGGACATCGGGCGTTTCAGTGAGTTTGCCCCCCTGCACAACCCCGCGAACCTGGCGGGTATCAAGGCGGCGATGAAGCTGATGCCGAAGGCGCCGCACGTGGCGGTTTTCGACACTGCATTTCATCACACCATACCCGAGTTCGCCTATCTATATGGCCTGCCCTATAACATCAGCAAGAAACACGGCATACGCAAGTACGGTTTCCACGGCAGTTCGCACGCCTATGTCGCCCAGCGCACGGCGATCATCCTTGGCCGCCCCCTGCGCAGCCTGAAGGTAATCACCTGCCACATTGGCAGTGGCACCAGCATCTGCGCCGTCAAGCGCGGCCGTTCCCTTGATACCAGCATGGGCATGACGCCGTTGCAGGGAGTGATCATGGGCACGCGTACAGGCAGTATTGACCCCGCTATCGTGGACTTCTTGGAGAAGAAGGAGAAGCTAAGCCCGCAACAGGCGCAGGAGCTCTTCAACAAGAAGAGCGGCCTGCTGGGGATTTCAGGCGTAAGCAACGACGTGCGCGATATTGAGAAGGCAGCGGCCAAGGGCAACAAGCGGGCTGAGCTGGCGCTGGCGATACACGCTTACCAGATAAAGAAGTTCATCGGTTCGTACATCATGGCGATGAGCGGCGTGGATGCCATCACCTTCACGGCGGGTGTCGGCGAAAACAGCGTGCGCGTGCGGGGGGACGTCTGTTCTCACCTCGAGTTCCTGGATACCTACATAGACGACGATAAGAACCGCAAGGCACAGGGCGAGTGTGTGATATCGACTTCTGACAGCAAGGTGGCCATCCTCGTTATCCCTACGGATGAGGAATTGTATATTGCGAGGGAAACCATAAAGTAGTATTGGGTATTGAGTAGTGAGTATTGGGCTGTTTCCTTCAAGAACCGTTGCCACCCAATACCCAATACCCATCACTCAATACTGAAATGGCTTGGGAGAAGAGCACAAAGACCGTCGTGCTTACCGGTGCCGGCATCTCTGCCGAGAGCGGCATTCCCACTTTTCGGGGCGAGGACGGGCTGTGGAAGAACTACCGGGCGGAAGAACTGGCTACACCCCAAGCGTTCGAGCGGGACCACGAGACAGTCTGGGAGTGGTACGACTGGCGACGGGGCAAGATAGCTGCCGCCAAGCCAAATGCGGGGCACCGCGCCATCGCCGCCCTGGAGGATCATTTTGAAGATCTCACCCTGGTCACCCAGAACGTTGACGGCCTGCACGGGTTGGCGGGCAGTAAGCGCGTGCTGGAACTGCACGGCAACATCTGGAAGAGGCGCTGTACTTCCTGCGGCGAGATCGGCGAAGATCGTAGCGTGCCGATGAAGAACTATGGGCCGCGCTGTTCGTGCGGCTCTCTCTTGCGCCCGCACATCGTCTGGTTCGGGGAGTCGTTGCCCGCCGACGTGTTGGCAGGGGCTTTTGCCTGCGCTTCGGCCTGCCGCTTGATGTTGGTGGTGGGTACCTCGGGCATAGTACATCCCGCGGCCAGCCTGCCCTTGACGGCGAAGGAGGCAGGGGCGACGGTGATAGAGGTGAATCCCGAAGAGACACCGTTGACGCCAATGATGGACGAGAGCATCAGGGGTAGCGCGGGGGAGGCGTTGCCTAAACTTCTTGAAAGAAACGGTATTGGTATCTAGTATCGCGCAGCGACAAGCTCTGCTTATCTCGTATCTGGTATCTCGTTGTGACGAGCAAGAGCTATGCGGTTCGCCGGCGAGATTCGAGATTCGAGATACGAGATACACGATGGGGAGGATGAGGTGAAAAAGGAAAGACTCGCAATAAGGGGCGGCAAGCCGGTGCGCACCAAGCCCTATTCGAAGTGGCCCCAGTTCGGTGTGGAGGAGAGAAAGGGCTTGTTGGCGGTTTTCGATAGCGGCGAATGGTGGTACGGGAAGCGGGTGGCTCGTTTCGAGCGTGAGTTCGCCGCGTTCCAGGGGGCGAAGTACGGTGTAAGCTGTACCA
>CBDVCL010000012.1:0-13129 GCA_965372475.1 uncultured bacterium
CGACGACCGCCCGGCCACGGTGCACGACAACCTGGTACTCGCTGGTCGGATCGACCTCCTGAGACAGGAGCACCAGGTCGCCCCGACTGAGGCGCCCGCCCGCTTCAACGTGATCGATGCGCAGGACGGGGGGCCGGGCGCTCCGCCCCGCCCCCCTACTGAGGAGGTACACCGTTATCGTATTGCCTGGCTGGGGCTTATCGGTGGCGTGGTTTTCATCCTCGCTTTTGCCATGGCGGTGGGTATATCCCTGCCCATTGCGGTGCTGTTCTTCCTGATAATTTTCATCCACATTTTCATTATGAGCAGGTTCCGGGCCGAGGCGGGTTTGCCGCCCGTCTATTCCTACGAGGCGCCAACCAATATTATCAACATACCCTTCGGTGCCCCGGCCGTGGGCAAGCACAACCTTACCGGCATGGCCTTTTTTGGCTGGGTAATGCAGGACCAGCGGGGCACGATGATGCCCAACTTCCTTGACAGCTTCAAGCTGGACTCGGCAGGGAAGTCGCGGCTCAAGGGCCTGGTGCTGGTTTTTGTCATCGCCATCGTCGTGGGCATGTTCGTGGGCGCCTGGTCGGAGCTCGTGCTTGCCTACAAGTACGGCGCAAACTCCCTGTGCGAATGGCGGCGCTCGGAAGGGCACAAGCCTTTCCAGCAGTTGTCCACCCTGATCCAGAACCCGGAGGTGGTGAAAAGCCAGATGCCGATGGCTTTCGTCGGCATCGGCGCCCTGGTGACGGCATTCTTCTCCTTCATGCGCATGCGCTTCCTCTGGTGGCCTTTCCATCCGATCGGCTACGCCGTGTCGAGAATGATGGGCATGTGGTCGTGCATCTTCTTCGGCTGGCTGTGCCGCCTGGTGATCTTCCGCCTTGGCGGCACCAAGGGCTACCGCCGTGGCTTGCCATTCTTCCTTGGCATGATCATGGGTGATTTCATCATGCGCGTCTTCTGGGGCGTGATGGCGTGTTTGGTTCATGGTAAAGGATACCTGCCTCTTACGTAGTTGCTCGTTACTCGTTGCTCGTTGCTAGTGCTTTGCTCTGAGGCGCGAGCGACGAGCGACGTTGCCCTCTTGCTTTTCCACGCACCAACTGCTATGCTACCGCTTCAATGGCATTCCCCACGCTGAGAGCGGTGGTCACGGGCTCCCTGATGCTGGTGGTTATCGCTATCTGGCAGCAGCAGGGCAGCCAGCTGGCTGGCAGTTTCGAGGTAGCCACCACCCGCCCGCCTATCCCGGCCATCGCCTTTCTTTTTCTGGTATTGCTGCTGATCAATCCGCTCCTGGGGAAGGTCAAAGCCGGCCTGCGCTACGCCGCCTCGGAGCTGTATACCGTCTTGATCATGGTGCTGGTCGGCTCGCCGCTTCTCGGCACCGGCTGGGCCCAGTCGCTGTTGCCCTCGCGGGTAGCCTTTCGTTATTACGCCACCCTCGAGAATAACTACGAGCGCGATTTTTTCGCCTACACCAGGAAATGGTACGGCCCGAATGACCCGGAGACGGTGCGTGCCTTCTTCGAGGGGGGAGCGGAAAGGGTGCCCTGGCTGGAATGGCTGCCGACCCTGTTAGTCTGGTGCAGCTTCTCGCTGGTGCTGTATTTCACCTGTATCTGCCTGGTGGCGCTGATAAAGGACCAGTGGGTCGAGCGGGAACGCCTCTCCTTCCCTATTCTCAAGTTGCCCATCGAGTTGCTGCAGGGCTTCGAGGACGGCCGTCACGGCCTGCTGCGCAACAAGATGACCTGGCTGGGGGCGGCGATCCCCTTCGTCATACACACCGTCAACGGGTTGAACGCGTATTTTCCCGGTTTCCCCGCTCTGACAACGGGCATCGACCTTAGCCGCCACCTGCAGCTGCATCCCTGGAACGCGATGCAGGGCATCGGTATCTTCTTCCGGCCGGTGATGATCGGCATCGGCTACCTGATGAACCTGGACGTGGCGTTCTCCTGCTGGTTCTTCTTCCTCTTCCAGAAGCTGATGCTGGCGGTGAGCGCGGCGATGGCATGGAGCGGCACTGACTCTCCCCTGGCCGGTTTTCCCTTCCTCCAACAGCAAGAACGCGGCGCCATCCTGGCGTTGACCGTCATATACATCTGGGTGATGAGAAGGCAGTTGCGGGGGTCATTCAGAGCCGCGTTCTTCTCCGGGGGCGGCTCTCGACCTGTCCGCCATAGCCTTGGCGAAGGCGGAACTGCCCCTACGGAGGTGGGACATTATCGTATTGCTTGGTTGGGCTTTATCAGCGGGTCGATCTTCATACTGGGTTTCTGCGGCATGATGGGGATGTCGATAGCCATCGGCGCCGTGTTCTTCTTTCTCATCTTTTCCCGCTTCCTGGTGCTGAGCCGTTTCCGCGCCGAAGCGGGCATCCCGCCGATATACGGCGCGGAGACGCCCGCGCAGTTCCTGGCGCAGCCGTTCGGCTCCAAAGCGCTGGGAACCCGTAACCTCGTCGGCATGGCCTTCCTCGGCTGGGTGATGCAGGACACGCGCGCCGCGGTGATGCCCAATATCCTTGAAGGATACAAGCTAAGCGAGTCGGGCAGGAAACGGATCAAGGGACTGATGCTGATCATGGTGGTGGCCCTGCTGGTGGCGATGTGCGCTGGCATCTGGACCCAGCTGGAGCTCAGCTACAAGTACGGCCTGACCACGCTCAATGACTGGCGGCGCATGGAGGCGCACAAGCATTTCCAGAACCTGTCCGCCCTGGTGCAGAACCCGCAGCGCCCCGTGCGTCCCGCCGTGCCGATGCTTTTTGTCGGCGTGGGTGCAGGATTTACCGTGCTGCTGTCCTTCCTGCGCACGCGTCTTCTCTGGTGGCCGCTACACCCTCTCGGTTACGCCGCCGGCACCTTCGCCCTGCACTTCGACTGGTCTGGCATCTTCTTCGGCTGGTTGTTCCGGCTGGTCGTCTTCCGCCTCGCGGGCAGCAAGGGCTACCGGCGTTTCCTGCCGTTCTTCCTCGGGCTGATCCTGGGGGACTTGATTATGCTTGGCTTCTGGGGTATCCTCGGCTGTACCATAAGAGGAGCGGGATATTATGCGAGCGGGTACTAGTATCAGTTCGGATTGTGGATCGAGACTCCGTGTCCTCTGTGCCTCTGTGGTTAAAAAGGCATGGCCACACTTGGTCTTTCTGGTGGTGTTGCTTGTTTTTTTTCGCCGCGAGATCTTCGCGGGCGAACTCCTCTGCATGGGGGACGTGCTCGATCAGAACTACCCGGCCAAGGCCTACTTTAGGGAGATGGTGCTGGGCGGGCGCCTGCCGCTCTGGGCGCCGCAGGTGAGCGCCGGCCTGCCCTTCCTTGCCGAGGGCCAGGTGGGCAGTCTCTATCCCTGGCACTGGCTGTTCTTCCTGCCCCTTTCGGTGTTCGCCGCCTACAACCTTAACATCATCCTGCACTTTATCATCGGTTTCTACGGTGCCTATCGCTTCCTGCGCTCGCTTGGCCTGATGCGGCATAGCTCGCTGATGGGGGGCGTGATCTTCGTCTTCAGCGGTTTCCCCCTCTTCCATTTAGGTCACGTGAACATGTTTTGCGTCGCCTTCTACCTGCCCTATCTACTCTACCTCACGGACAGCTACCTGCTGGGACGAGGCAGGGCGGTCGTCAATTTACTCGTCCTCGCGTTGCTCTTCAGCGTGCAGATATTCCTGGCGCACCCGCAGTTCGTCTTCTACAACCTGGTATTCGTGGTCGCTTACTTTCTGGCGCGCTTGCTAACCGGGGAGGGGAAAGGGCGGGGGGTGAAGGCCCTGGCCTACTTTGCGGCGCTGGCCTTCGCCCTGTTGTTGAGCGCCGTTCAGTTCCTGCCCACGCTCGAACTGGCGATGATAAGCAGGGGGGGCGGGGACATGCTGCGAAGGATCCCCGCGATGCGCCTTAACTACTACCTCGTGGCGGACTTGGCGCACCAGGTATTACCCTACTACCACCTGGCCGACAACGGCGCCCCCGTCTACAGCGGCAGTTACTTCGGCATATTGCCCCTGCTCTTCCTGCCGCTGGCTCTTGTCGTGCGGCGGAAAGGGCTGGGTTTCTTCAAGGCGGCCCTGGCCGTCTCCTTCCTGCTGATGTTCAAGCCGATAGCTGCGGGGCTGCCGTTCTTTACGGCGCTGACGACGCTGGGGGGGCAATTGAGCAATCCCGTTCGCCTGTCCTTCTACGCCATCTTCGCCGTCAGCATTCTTGCCGCCGCGGCGTGCGAGGACTGCTTTTACGGCCGGAGCGCGGTCGGCGCGAGAAAGCGGTGGCTGCCCCCTCTGGCCTGGTCCCTGCTGGCGCTGGTAGTGGTGGCCGCGGCATTTGCCCCTGCCGGCGTGCTGACCCGTGGTCCCCTGAGGATGGTGAATTGGCAGCTATGGATGATAATGCTTGCCGTACTGGTGATAGTGCTGGCCAGACTGCGGCCGGACCTGGGCAAGGGCCTGGCCGCCTGCGCCCTGGGCTTGCTCATCTGCGATCTACTGGTATTTGGGAGCGGCCGTTCCCCCTACCGGGGAGAAGCGGAGCTGGAGAGGAAAAGTTCTATTCTTGACTCGGTAGGAGAGGATACGCGCCTCTTCTCTTACAGCTATTACGGCCTGGAACGGCGCGATAAGGCGGAGCAGGTGCCTTTCAACAGCTCCCTGCTTTACGGCGTAAACTCCTTTACCGGGTACACGCCGCTGTCGCTGAAGCGGTGGCGGGAGTACGCCGTGCTCCTGGAGATATTCCTGGAGCTTGGCCTGGAGAAGAAACTGCCGCTGGCGATAGCTGAGGAGATGATGCGGTCGGCCAATATCGCTTACCTCACCACCAACGCGCGCTTCAACCACGCCTCCTGGCGCCTGGTCTCGCCGCTCGGCCTTTACCGCATAGACAGCGTGCTACCGCGCGCCTTCATCTGCGCGCGCCCCTCACGCGCCGAGGGAAAGTTGGCGGCGATCAAGGGATTACTGGGGCAGAGATACCCCTCGTCCTTCTACGCCAAGTTCGTCCTGCCCCTCTTGAACACGGACGAGGCGCAGGGAGCGGGAAGCCTTATCGCCCTGGAGCGCCAGGGGCGGGCAAGGCTGTTGTCAGCCGGGCCGCATGAATTGGTGGTGGAGGTGGAGTCGGCGCATGGGGGATACCTCGTTCTCAGCGACACCTACTACCCGGGCTGGCGCGCCAGCGTTGACGGGGTGGCGGCAGAGATCGAGAGGGCGAACTACCTCTTTCGCGCGGTCAAGGTAGGGAAGGGAGAGCACGAGGTGCGCTTCCTCTATCGCCCCGCGAGCTTTCTGGCTGGCCTTTTTCTGACACTGCTTTCATTGTTCGTTGTTTCACTTTATCTTGGCGCAAGGGCCGCGAGGTCGGCACATGGCAAAAGGTCTTAGAAGATGGTTCGTGTTTTGGCCGCACTTGGTGTTCCTGTTGGCGCTGGCCTTCTTCTTCCGCCGCGAGTTGTTCCACGGCGAGATGTTCTACCTTGGCGACTGCCTGACGCAGAACTACCCCTTCAAGGCCTATTTCAAGGAGAGCATAGCTAACGGCCTGCTCCCCCTCTGGGCGCCTTACCTCAACGCCGGATACCCGTTCCTTGCCCAGGGAGAAGTGGGTGCCCTCTACCCCCTGCACTGGCTCACCTTTCCCTTTCTGTCTCTTTTCAACGCCTACAAGGTCAACCTGTTATTGCACTTCGCCATAGCATTCTACGGCGTCTATTTCTATACGCGGCAACTCGGCTTCAGGTGCGAGAGCTCTCTCGCCTCGGGTCTGATCTTCGCTTTCAGCGGCTTCAGCGTGGCACTGCTGGGCAACATCAACATGCTCAGCACTGTTTTTTGGCTGCCCTATGTGCTCTACTTCACGGACAGATACCTGGAGGGGAGGGGAACAAGCGCGGTCAACCTTGTCGCCGTTGCCCTGCTCTTCGCCCTGCAGGTCTCGTGCGGTTATCCACAATATCTTTACTACAGTGTTCTTTTCGCCTTGGCCTATCTCGTAAGCGGCCTGGTAACGCGCAAAGGGCTGAAGCTGAAATTCGACCCAAAAGGCATCTCGAAACTGCTCCTTTTTCTGTTCGCCCTGGGTTTCTCCCTCGCTCTGGCTGCGTCCCAGCTCCTGCCCAGCCTGGAACTCTCCGTGAGCCAGGTAAGCGGCACGGGCAGGCTGGCGCGGCAGGTGGTGGGAAGCCAGTTCTACTCGGCGCTGGAGCTGGCAAACCAGTTCTTCCCATCCTACTACCGCCTGACCTACGTGGGTGTTCTGCCCCTCTTCCTGCTTCCCCTGGCCGTACTGGCGCGGGGCAAGCGGATGGCGTTCCACAAGGGGATGCTGTTGTGCGTCTTCCTGATGATGCTGGAGCCGATCAATCTTGGTTCGTCGCCGCTGATGTGGTTGGCGACCTTGGGAGGGATGTTCAGGCAGGCGATACGCCTTGCCCCCTACGCTGTCCTTTCCCTCGCCGTGCTCTCAGGCTGGGGCCTGGCGGCATACCTGGGAGGGCGGGGAGAGAAGGGGCGGAGGGCACCCGCCGTCGCCCCCGAGTCTGCCTGTCGGCAGACAGGCGCGGGGACTGTGGCGGGCAAGGGGGGCTGGGTGCCGATCGTGATCGGCATATTGCTGGCGTTGTCCGCCATGGTCATCTACATCGTTGTTTACGGGCAAGCGACAGGAGGGGGCGCATGGCACTTGGGGCTGATAGCTGCGTGCCTGCTGGTAGTCTGCCTGGCGCAGTGGCGGTCGCGGACAAGAAAGAGACTGGCCTGGCTCGGCTTGGCCGTGCTCGTGCTTGACCTGCTTGCCTTCAGCGGCGGTAGGACGGGCTTCTGCACCGAGGCAGATACCCGCGCGGGGGAAAGCACGGCGCGCGTGGTGAGGGAGAGCGGCTACCGTTCCTTTACCATTCACTACAAGTGGCCCGAGGCGTCGTTGCAGGGGCTTGCATATAACACGCCGATGCTCTACCGCGCGCGCGCTTTCAACGGTTACAAGGCGCTCGAGGTGCGGCGCGCCGACGAATACAAGCACCTGCTGGTGGGCTTGCTGGAGAGCGGCAACCAGCGCGCGGAAGCCCTGCGCGCGGCGCATGACCTGATGCGCGCGGCGAATATAGGGTATTTCATCTCCAAGTTCAGCTATCCCGCCGGCATATACCTCGTGGACGCCTCCCTACCGCGCGCCTTCTTTGCCTCGCGCTTTGCCAGGACGGAGAACAAGCTCACGGCATTGAAGATGCTCATGAGCGGCGAGCATCGCGCGGAGTTCTATGAATCACTGGTGCTGCCATTGCTGGCCCCGGACGAGGCGGACGGCGGGGGCGGTGTTATTGTGCTGCGCGCGGAAGGAAAGGCGACGTTGGCGGAGAGGACGCCGCACGACCTTTTGCTGGAAGCAAAGGCGCTGCGCCCGGGATACCTGGTTCTGTCCGATACCTATTATCCTGGCTGGCGCGCCTACGTGGATGGAGAGCGGGTTGATATTGAAAGGGCGAACTACCTCTTTCGCGCGGTGAGGGTAGGGAAGGGAGAGCACGAGGTACGCTTCCTCTATCGCCCCGCGAGTTTCCTCTGCGGCTTGTTCCTGTCGCTGGTCGCAAGCCTGTTCGTGGCCGGCTACTGCGGCTGGCGGCTGGTATCTTATCGGCAGCATAGCGTGAGATAAGAAAACAACGGCGGTCAAAAGGAAGGAGGCGCATATGCTGAAGAAGATAGACCACACGGCGGTGACGATCAGCGACATGGAACGTTCGCTCAAGTTCTACACCGAGGTGCTTGGCTTCAAGAAGCACCAGACGATAGAGCTGCCCGACCTGTATATAGAGTACCTCAAGCTGGGGGACAGCCTGCTGGAGCTCTTCGCGGTGAAAGACGCGGCCGGCGACCCGCGCCGGCAGATGAACCAGGTCGGCTTCCAGCACCTGTGTATCCTCTCCGATGACGTGGACGGGGACGCGGCGCAGCTGAAGAAGAAGGGAGTTGAGTTCACGATGGAGCCGCAGGGGGCGGAAGGAGTGAAGAAGATAGCCTTCTTTGAGGATCCGGACGGCATCAAGATCGAGCTGGTTGAGCGATGAAACGGCGAATCGGCGAAACGGCGACGGGGCGAGCCATCAGGCACGAGCGACTAGCAACGAGCAACGAGCGACTACAATGATGCTAGGACTAAGATTAGGCATAGATGTTCTCCTCGAGGAAAAAGAAGCACTGATCAAGGGCAGGAGGATCGGCCTGGTCAGCAATGCCCTGGCGACGGACGCCTCGGGGCAGGCGGTCTACGAGCGGTTACTGCCCTGGCTGAAGCACGGCTGTATATTCACGCCTGAGCACGGGCTGCGAGGGGCTGCCGCCGCCGGCGAGAAGGTGGGCTCGGGCCGCGACCGGGAACTGGGACTGCCGCTGCATAGCCTCTACGGCAAGGTGAAGAAGCCGACGCCCGAGATGCTGTCGGGGTTAGATGTCCTGGTCTATGACCTTCCCTGTCTCGGCGCGCGCTTCTTCACCTATATTGCTACGCTCGGCCTGGTATTGGAGGCGGCCGCGGAGAGCGGCCTGCCGCTCGTGGTGTTGGACCGTCCCGTGATCCTGAACGCAGAGACGGTCGAGGGTGGATTGCCGCGGCAGGGGTTCACCTCTTTCGTCTGTCCCTACCCCCTGCCGGTGCGATACGGCTTGAGCAACGGGGAGCTGGCCCGGTTCATTCTGGCCAAGGGAAGCGTGGCAGGAGAGCTGGAGGTGGTGGCGATGAAGGGGTACCGCCGCGACGCTTACGGGGACGAGTGGGCCCTGTCCTGGACCAATCCCTCGCCCAACCTGCGCTCCCTTGATGCCTGCTTGCTCTATGCCGGCTCCTGCTTCATCGAGGGCACTACCCTTTCCGAGGGGCGAGGCACGGAAAGGCCCTTCCGCCTGGTCGGCTCGCCCGGCACCGATGCCGTCGCGCTGGCGCGGCGACTCGGGGAGATACCCGGGCTAAAGGTAAAGGAGGCGCGGTTCAAGCCGCGTAGTTCCAAGCACGAGGGCAAGGACTGCCGGGGCGTGGAGCTATGCGTGAGCGAGAGAAAGGCGCTGGCTCCCACTCGGATGGGGCTTCATCTGCTGGAGGGGTGCAGACAGGCGGCAGAGGACTTCGCATGGCTGCCGGCCTGGAAGAAAGGGGACCATCCCCCCATCGATCTTCTCACGGGAGGAAGGCGCGCGCGAGAGCATTTCGATGGCGGCGGCGATGCCGAGGAGCTATGGCGGGAATGGGAGAAGGAAGCGGCGGCGTTTGCGGAGGAACGAAGGGAATTCCTGATATACTGACATCAGGTAATTCGGAATTCGGCACGCGGAATTCAGAAGTAGCCTCTGAGGTAATTCCGAATTTCCCCCTCCGGGGACTAACTGATATTAAAGATGCTAGCAGCGAACTCCGAACGCCGAATTCACCCGGGGTGCCAGAATAACGGTTACCCTTGACAGGGCTAACCCCCTCTGGTAACCTTTTAGCCTAATGGCTTTGTTCGAGGAGGACCCGAAAAAGGCCGAGTGGCTGGTGCGGCGGCTGGGCGCCGGTTCAAATGTAGTCGGGCCGGCGGTCTACGTCGGCATCGTTGTTCTCTTTGAGTGCGGCGTCTGGCAGTTGCCGCAGTTTGGCCTCTCTATGGCGGTGAAGCTGTATCTCCTCGGCGGCTTGCTGGCGGCGGCCCTGGCGTTGGCGATGCCGATCGGCTTTTTGAAGGGGCGGTTGGCAAAGGAACTAAGAAAAGGAGGTAGGGGGAAGACGCTGAGGCGTGTCCAGCGCAATTACCTGATAATCTTCGCCTTGGCCGAGACGGCCTCGCTGCTCGGCCTCGTCTACTATCTTTTCAGCGGGGAGTTCTACTACTTCCTAGCCTTTCCTGCCCTGACCCTGGCCTATTACTTCGGGGTCAAGCCGGAGGCGGGGAGTATAAGCCGTGGGAAGAGAATGGGTTGATATCCACCCCGCCGAGGGCGCCGAGCCTCCGCCGAGTGCGCAGAGCACGAAGCGGCGGGATACCTTCGGCGTTCTCTGCACTACCTCTGCGGTCTCGGCGAGAAGAAGGCTCAAGAAAAAGAAAAGGAGAGGTGAAATGAAGAAAGCTCTGGTCGTATTGCTGGCGTTCGTTCTCTGCGGCGGTGGACTTTCCGCCGCCTTTGCGCCCCAGGCGGACCTGATAATCAAGAAGGTCTATCTCTCACCCAAGGATTTCCAACCCGAGGATGACGTTGTCTTGATAATCAAGGTCGCCAACAAGGGCAAGGCCGATTCCGTGCCCTGTGAAGTACTGGTCATCTATGATAACGAGAAGACTTACGAGGATATGGATGCTATCGCCGCCAAGGGCAAAGACACGATTAGCGTAGAGTTAACCCTTAACGATGGCCTGGAGCACAGCTTCTACATCAAGCTCGATGCCAAGACCAAGGTCTCGGAGGGGAATAAGCTCAACAATAAGAAGAATGTGACCTTCAAGGTCAAGCCCAAGGCCAAACCGACGCCTATTCCCGTCACGGCGGAAGAGGAAGAGGAAGAGGTGGTGCCGGAAGACGCCGCCCTGCCGGTGAGCGAGGAGGAGGAGGCCAAGGAAGCTGAGGAAGAAGCGGCCGAGAAGGCAAAGGAAGGGGCCGCTGGGGAGCCCGCCGCCGAGAAAGCTGAAAAGGCGGATGACGACGCAGAAGAGGCCGAGGACGACGCAGAAGAGGCTGAAGACGACGCCGATGAGGCCGAAGCGGCCGATGATGATGCCGATGACACCGAAGAGGCTGACGACGATGCCGATGACGCCGAGGAGGCCGAAGCAGGCGAGGACGACGCGGCTGAGGCCGAGCCGGAAGAGGAATAGACAGAGGAACGGCGTTCAGCCGCTCCCAGACGAGGGGGTTTGGGGGAGTCTTCCCCCTATGGGAAGGGCCGGGTGAGCTTGAGGCGGTAGATTTGCTTATGCGAACCCTGGCCCGACGGTAGTAGGGGCGGACCTCCGTGTCCGCCCGCAAAAGGGACAGCGTTAGCTGTTCCTTTTGATCTTTGCGCCCTTACTTTGTGTGCTTACTAAGTTAGAACGATCCGCCGGCGGAGGGCGGGCGTGTTGACAGGGCTTCGTTTTCATGGTATAATCAATAAAGATCATGAAAAAACTTCTCTGCATGATATCGGTGCTTGCCCTCGTCTTCAGCGTCTTCTCCTGCGGCAAGCGCGAGCATGCCAACCCCCTCGACCCGGCGCACTCGGGCTACAGGTATAGCGACACTTACACGCGCACCTACACCCCCACCGCGACGGTGACCTTCACCGAGACCTATACACCGACGCAGACTCATACCCCCACCCTGACGCAGACCTTCACGCCCATCCCCGGCTTCATCGACGATTTCGAGGACGGCGACCTGGTGAACCTGCAGAGCTTCAGCTGGGTAGTATTTACCGATTCATTTTCCACCGCCGACCAACAGAACACCACGCCCGGCTACAACGGCAATAACGCCCACAGGTTCTGGGGCAACATGGTGATGAGCAGCAGCACGGCCTTCACCTTCTCCACCTGGTACTGGGGTTACGTCGGTTACCTTACCCAGATAGATATAGACCCCACCGCCTGGACGAATATCAGCTTCTATGGCAAGGGCTCCCTGCCCAACCAGGCCAGCGCCGCTAACCAGTTGTTCATCTACGCCGACAACGGCGACTTCTTCACTACGGACATCGACGCCGACATCGGCGTCGCCTGGGCGCTGGTGGACCACGACTTGGCGGCCGATTTCACTCCCGACGCGGGCAACGTCTTCGCCAGCATGGCCCTGGAGAACAGGCTGACGGAGATATACTTCTACTCTTTCGCTTTAGACAGCGTGTCCAGCGCTTCTGCCTTTGACCTTTACATCGATGATTTAAGGTTCTACTAGGTCGCTGACCCGGGTTTGTTGTAGGGTTGTAAGGTCATAAGAACCCCAGGCTATCGCCTGGGAACCTTGTTCCTGCCGGAATAAGGTTGTAAGGTGCTTGAGGGAAGAAAGGGAACCCATGGTTCCCTTTTTCATTTTCCGTATGACCATACGACTATACAACCATATAACCTCTATAGCATTCCCTCTCCCATTTACGTATAATGCATCCTCGTGAAACGAAAGCACCTGTTCCTCATCCTGCGCATCTGCGCCTATGTGCTCTTGCTGATCAGTGTCGCAGGCTACGCGCTCAGTTTCCTCATCACCACCTTGCCGCCGCGACAGAGGTCGGCCCCGACACCGGGGGACGCCGGTTTTGCCTACGAGGAACTGGACTTCGAGAGCGCTGACGGCCTCGTTCTGCGCGGTTGGCTCGTGCCGCACGAAGAGGCGAGGGGTGTGATCCTACTCGCGCACGGCTTGGGCGCAGAGAAAAGCGACCTTATCGACATGGTGCCCTTCCTGCACCGCGGCGGCTATGCCCTCTTCCTCTTTGATTTCCGCGGCCACGGGGAGAGCGAAGGAGACCACGCCACCCTGGGCTACCTGGAACAGAGGGACCTGGAGGGGGCGCTTGCCTGCGTCAGCTCCAGGCAGGAGACATCCGGCTTGCCCCTGGGCCTGTACGGTATCTCGATGGGAGCGGCGCCCTGCGTGCTTGTTGCGGCGCGGCGGCAGGAGGTGAGGGCGGTGGTCGCGGAGAGTTGTTATGATTCCCTGGAGAGTACGATCATCCACCACGGCCGCCTCTATTTTCACCTGCCGGCGTGGGTGTGTCGCCTGGGGATATTCTTCTTCCAGCTCAGGTTCTGGTTTGATATAGGTGAAGTGTCGCCGCTTGACGATATCGGTGCCATAGGCCCGCGCGGCGTGCTGCTCGTGAGCGGCGAAAAGGACGAGCGGATGCCGCCGCGGCTGAGCCGTGAGCTGTATCGGCGAGCTGTCGAGCCGAAGGGGATACTCGTCGTACCGGGAGCCGCGCACGGCCAGGCGCATTTTATCGATAAATACGGGTATGAGGGGGCGATACTGGAGTTCTACAACAAGCATTTGAAGTAGACAGTAGACAGCAAACGGCAGACAGGGAAGGCAAAGGAAGAAGCCCCTGTGTAAGGAGACGTTAGACTTGGCAAATCTGAAATCCGAAATCCAAAATCCGAAATTGCTGCTTCACGTTTGCTGTGGGCCATGCTCTACGCATGT
>CBDVCL010000013.1:0-12943 GCA_965372475.1 uncultured bacterium
TAGACCAGACAGTGGCCGTTGCGAATGCCCAGGCCCGCCACGGCTTCCTGCACCTGGGACGTAACATCTATCAATTCCACCCTAGCATTCGTCTTTACATTGATTGTTTTCATAAGCAACGTCGGGTCATTTCCGACCTTCCGGTTTCCCTTACCGGCGCAGCAAGCAGCGCCCCTACGCAGATGAATCACCGTAGGGGCGGCCCACTGCGGCCGCCCTTGGGAGCCCGTTGTAGGGCTCCCCTACGTTGTCCGACCTCCTACTTCCGGCTTCCGACTTCCTCCTCTAACGCCTTACACATCAGCCCTTCGACTTGCCGCAAGCAAACGAAGTGCGTCAAACGGCTCGCTCAGGGTTGCTCTGCCACACCTTCTTCCAAGGCTTTGCAGAGCAAATGATACGCCGCTTCGTGCCCCTCCTGGACGAGATAGGTCTCATCCGCGGGGATCTTCAGGGCGATATCAGCCAGCTTGGCCAGCTCGCCCCCTGTGGGCCCGGTGAAAGCGATGACGGCGCCGCCCATCTCCCCGGCGCGCCGCGCGGCGAGAACAACGTTAGGAGATTCCCCCGAGGTAGAAAGGGCAAGGAGCACGTCGCCCGGCTTCAACAATGCTTCAACCTGGCGTTCAAACACGTGCTCGAAGCCGAAGTCGTTTGCCGCCGCGGTAAGCACAGAGGTATCAGTGGTCAGGGCGACCGCCGCCAGCGCCCGGCGCTCATGTTTGAAGCGGACCACCATCTCCGTGGCGATATGCTGGCAGTCGGCGGCGCTGCCGCCGTCCCCGCAGAGCAGGACCTTGCCGCCCGCCCGCAAAGCTCCGCTCACGCGCTCGATGACGGCGGCAAGCGTCTCGGCACACTCATCCGCCATCGTTTCTTTCAAGCGCGCGCTCTTGAGCAGGCCTTCTTTGAGTTTGTCTTTCATGTTCTCTCGAGTTATGAACGTTTTGAATGTTTAGAAGGTTGAAAGTGTTAAGAGAGTATAGCACCGCACTTCTCGCTAATCAACTTTCTCAACTTTAAACTTTCTCAACGTTCTAAACTTACTCTACAATGTTGCCGCTTCAACTCCAACACCGCCTCCACCACTGTGCCGGCATCGACCTTGTCAAAGCACTTGACCTTCTCATCGCATTCCTGGCGCCAGCACGGGCGGCACGGTACATCCGCAACCAGCTTCACCCCCCGGTCATACAGCTCTATCTCCTGCTCGCACGTCAGGCCGAACCATGCCACAACCAGCTTGCCCAGGCCTATGGCGATGTGCATGCCCAGGGTATCGCCGCTCACCACCAGCTGGCAACAGTTCTCGTAGATGATACCCCGTCTCAGGCCTTCCCTTGTCGGCGTCTCAATGACCTTGCCGCGAAAAGAGGCGGCTATCTCCTTGTTGCGTTTCGTCTCATCCCGCCCACCCAACAGCAGGACCTTGACCCTCTTCGCTTTCTTCAGCAAGAGGCGGATTATTTCCACGTGCCTGGCGACAGTGAACTTCTTATAGGGGAAGAGAGCGGCGCAACCGGTATTCAAACCCACGATGAATTCCCCGCTCTTCAGCCCGGCACGGAGCCTATATTCCTTACTGGCGCGTATCTCCGCCGGCGAAAGCTCAAGGATATAGCCATCCTTGCACCATTCCAGTCCCACGGACTCGGTCAATACCTGCGGCTGGGATTTCGTGTTCCGCCGGAACTTCAACCCATCGTCGATGCCCAGCTCAAAAGCGTAGCGGCTCTTCTCAGACAGGGGAATGATATTTCCCTTTTCCCCCCAAGCGAAACCATGCTTCTCCCCGGCCTTTATGTTTGCCGCCAGCGAGCAAGGGCCCACTTCCTTGTCAGCGCAAAGCAGCAGATCAAACTTCTCCGCCAGCAAAGCGGCGACGGCATCCTGGTTGTAGGTGAAGAGCCTGTCGATAAGAGGGTTGTTGCTCAAGAGAGGCAGGCAGGCGCTCGAGGTCAGCCAGCTGACCTGGCTGCGCGGGTACTTCCGTTTCAGCGCGGGCAGAACGGGTGTGGAAGCTAACACCGCCCCCATCGCGCCGAGGTGGATGACCAGCACCCGTTTACCCATCGGCGCGTAATGCGGGCAATCGTTGCATAGGCGCTTGAACTTGCACGGCCGGTAGCCGTTGAAGTGCAGGCAGTCGTGTCTCGCCTTGACCTGGGGCATGCTATCCTCCTATCAGTGTTTGCGTCGTCCAACGTCTAACGTCTCTTCGCCCTTTTCTTCAGCTGTTTAGAAGGTTTAGAACGTTGAACGTTTTGAAAGTTGCATCCTGTGAACTTTCTAAACGTTCCAAACCTTCATAACTTTCTAAACTCTCAGTGCTTGACGTTCGACGTTTGACGGCTTACTACATAGAACACATACCGATCCTTCCCACGAAAATCCGGCATCTCCTCACCCTTGTCGATCTCGGTGTTGCATCGCGCCTTGACCAACTTCAGCCCCGCCTCTTTCACTTCGCCCAGCACCTCCTCCACGGTGAAGATATGAACGAAAGCCCTCTTCTTGGAGTCCGCTTCCGAAACCTGCGTGGCCAGAAGGTCCCCGAACTCAAGGCGCGTCAGGCCAAGCGCGCGCGCCACCTTCATGAAAAACGCCAGGAGTTTCCAGCGAAGACGGTAACGGTTCCCTTCGTGCCGATTATGGGTGGAAAGGATGATCACTCCCTTTTCCGTCAAGAGGCGGCCCAGGTTCGACAGCAGTTCGATCCTGGCCCTCCGTCCGGGAATGTGGCACATCAGCTGGGTGATGAGGAGGATCAAGTCAAACGTCCCCTCGCTGTCCTTGCTGTAGGCGTAGACATCGGCCTCGCGGAACTTTATGCCACAGCCGCGCTTCTCGTTCTCCAACTTGGCCGCGTCGATCATCGCCGGGGAGATGTCTATGGCCGTGATGTCGCGGCACCCCATCTCGTAGAGCACAAAGGCCTCCCGCCCCGCGCCACAGCCGGCGTCCAACACCCGGCATCCCGGCTCGAGGTACTCGGAGATTATCTTCCGCTCGAAACTATCCAGCCCCCGCTCGACGTGCCGCGTGAAAACAGCCACCTCTTCCGGCTGCATGTATTTCTCACGCGTATGGGCTATGTTCTCCTTGACGAAATCCATAATGTCCTGTATCTCGTATCTGGTATCTCGCATCTCGTTGCCGGCGAGATACTAGATACGAATCAACAGCGCCGTTTAACACTGACCGCTTCCCACCCCACCGGCCCCCTCGGCCTGCCCCGGTACCGCCACAAATGACTGGCGCAATCACAATCACTGCTGCCAAATCGCGGCACGGCGCCAACCGCGCCGTTCGCCACACCCAGTCCCATATGGCAGGAGCATTCGCCGCGGCGCGATTTGTTTAACCACACCTCTACCACGCGAGCGCACCCCAGGAGGAAATCCACGTGCCAGCGCACTTTCTTCTTCGCGCGCAGGTGACGGCCCACTCGCGCGGCAAAACCGCCCCGCGCACTTCCCGTATAACCGTAGAACCCCTTCTTGAATTCCAGCGGCCCCAACGCTCCTACTGTTATCCTCGCGCCGCGGCGCACGCGGATCACCAGGTGATAACAGCCTCTGCCGCTCAGACAGTTCCGAACCCCGAGGTGCAGCTTCTCTCCATGATATCCGGTGGTGAGAAGCCGCGCGCCCGCCTGCGGCGGGCTTTCCGAGACGCGAGACCTAGTAGGCATTACGTCCTCTGATCACCTCCGCCGCCGTCATAAAGAGTATCTTCAAATCAAGAAGCAACGACCAGTTCTCGCAGTAATACATATCGTAAGCCAGGCGCCTCTTCAGAGAGGTCTGGCCACGCAAGCCATGCACCTGTGCCCAGCCGGTAATACCGGACTTGACTTCGTGGCGCGCAAGGTATTTCTCCAGCTCGCGCTCAAACTTCTGGACGAAAAAGGGACGTTCAGGACGCGGACCCACCAGGCTCATCTGTCCCCGCAGGACATTGAAAAACTGCGGCAGTTCGTCCAGGCTGTAACGACGCAAGATTCGTCCCACCCTCGTGCGCCGTGGGTCGCTTCGACCGGCCCAGCGCGGTCCCCGCTTTTCCGCCTTGCGTATCATCGTCCTGAATTTCATGATGCGGAACACCTTGCCGTCCCGCCCCACCCTTTCCTGCAGGTAGAACACCGGACCCGGTGAACTGAGTTTCACGACCAGGGCGATGAGCAAGAGGACAGGGCACAACAAGAGCAACAGCGCCGCCGCCAGGACCAGGTCGAAGCTCCTCTTCAACACCAGGTTCCAGCCGGTCAGCGGCGTGCCGCGCACACCGATCACCGGCAGGCCATCGAGATCCTCAACGGAGGGGCGATAACTACAGATGGAGAAGATGTCTGGGATTATCTTGATATCCACGTAGTTCTTCTCACAACACGACGCGACCCGGAAGAGCTTGTGCTGCGCCCGCGGCGGCAGAGCGGCGACGACTTCATCCACCCCTCCCCCGGCCAGCACTTTCTCTATCTCGCCTATCCTCCCCAGTACCCGCACGCCGCAGACAGCCCTGCCTTCCCTTAGCTTGTCGTCCAGGAACCCCACCAGCCGATAGCCCAGGTCGAGATGGTTGCCCAGGCGCTCAGCGACCTGGCAACCCACCTCTCCCGCGCCCAGCACCAGCACCCGCCGCAGACCGACACCATGGCGATAGAAGCGAGCGCGCACGCGCCGATTGAAATACCGCACCAGGATCAGCCCAACCAGGCTAAAGCAGAAGGCAAAGACTATCACCAGGCGGGAATATGAGAAGCCCCGGTAGAAAGAACCGATAGCCACCACGACCACTTCACCCAGAAAAGCGGCCTTGACCAGTAAGGCCATCTGCTCGACGAAACGCAGCCTGCGCCGATAATCGTAGAGCCCAAATGCCTGGAAGATGATAAGCCAAACAAGACTGACCACCGCCGCGGCTTTCAGGTAGCCGTCCAGCGACGGCACCCCTTTGCTCACCGGCACAAGCGCGAGAACCACCTCCGCCTCGAAACGCACCAGGTAGGCCAGGTAAAAGGCGGCACCGATGACCAGCACATCGCCGACCAGGAGCATCAACACAAATAGGTTCCTCCACTTACTCGCCTTGCTCCTCATATTCTCCTCGTTCTTATCCTGTACTCTCGCGGCAGCCGCGGATACCTCGCGGGGGCCGCGGAAGCTTTCGGGGGACAATGACCGAAATGCTTTCCGCGCTTTCCGCGAAAACTCCGCGCTCTCCGCGAAATGTCCTCCGCAATCATCTACGGCAATACCTTCCTAATGAAATCCCCCATCTGCCGCAGGAAATGGCTGCGGTCAAAGTCCGCCGCGCTGTCGCGCATGCGCGACAGTTGAAAGGTCATCTTCTCCAGCCGCCGCAAGGCTTCTCTCAAGGCCCCCGGTTCCTGGCGGTCGAACAACGTCCCGTTAACACCCTCGCGAACGCTCTCCAGGGCGCCCCCGGCGCCGTAGGCCACCACGGGACAGCCGCTGGCCGCCGCCTCCAGCGGCGTCAGCCCGAAGTCCTCTATCCCCGGGAAAATGAGCCCGCGCGCCCCCGCGTAGAGCTCGGCCCGTTTCTCGTCAGACACCCGGCCGAGAAACTCGACGTTGGCCGGGGCCATCCGCCGCAGTCGCTTTTCCTCCGGGCCCTCGCCCGCCACAACCAAGCGCCGTTCCAGACCACGAAAGGCCTCCAGGGCCAGGTCCACCCGCTTGTAAGGCACCAGGGCAGAGAGGACAAGATAGTAATCCCCCCTGCGCCTCTTTACCTTCCGCCAGGCCTGAAAATCCAGCGGCGGGTAGATCACCGCGCTATCCCGCCCGTAGCACTCCTTTATCCTCTTCGCCACGAACTTTGAATTAGCGATGTAATGATCCGGGCGGTCGGCCGTCCTCAGGTCCCACTCTTGCAGGCGCCGGCGCAACGTCGACCCAGCCAGGCGGGACAGCCGCCCGCGCCGCTCCGGCCGGAAGTATTCCTCGTACATGTCCCATACATAGCGCATCGGCGTATGGCAATAGCATACATGCAGAGCGTTCTCTCCCCGCCGCGCGCCCTTTGCCACGCAGTGACTGCTGGAAACGACCAAGTCATAAGGCGAAAGGTCAAAACGCTCGATCGCCCGCGGAAACAACGGCAGGTAATAGCGGTGATTCCGTCCCGGCAACCGCTGGATGAAGGAAGTGAAGACACGGTGTCCCTCCAACTCGTCTCCCAGGCTGCCGCGGCGGTAGACCAGCGTATATATATCGGCTTCGGGAAACAGTTCCAGCAGGGCTAACAGTACCCGTTCGCCTCCCCGCAACCCGGTCAGCCAGTCGTGAACGAGGGCAACTCTCATACCAGAAAGAGACCTTATCTTCTTCTTAGCCACTAAGAACACGAAGGGCCACGAAACAGGAGCCCTTTTTCCTTTTTACTTTTTACTTCTTAACTTCTTACTTCACCCTTTACCCTTTACCTTTACCCTTTTCCCGCCCGCCTTCGGCTTGCCCTTCCCCAGTTTGGGACGACGCGCCTCGTCCACCAGCATCACCGGGATACCATCGCGAACGGGATAGCGGCGGCCGCAGCCACGGCATACCACTTCCCGCCCCTGCTCTTTCACGGCCTTGCGGCAAGCCGGACAGGCCAGAATCGCCATCAATTCCTTGTTAAGCACAATCTGCCTCCTATTGCGACACGGTAAGAATACCGGCTTGATTAAGGAAAAAGTAAGAAGTGAAAAGGAAAAAGCGCTTCTTCGCTCCCGCCTCTTTTTCCTTTTTACTTTTTCCTTCTTCCTTTTTCTTCATCCCCCGCTTTCAGCGGGTGGCGGCCGTAGAAGGCCACCACTACTGCATTGCTATCTTGCTTGATTCTCCAGCCACTTCTCCGCTTCCATCGCCGCCACGGCGCCGTCGCTCACCGCCGTAGCCAGCTGGCGTTTCGCGCCCTTACGCACATCTCCCGCCACGTAGACGCCGGGCATCTTCGTCCCCAGCGCTTCGTCTGCCATCAGGAATCCCTCCGCGTCAACATCCAGGACTCCTTTAACAAACCCACTGCCAGGTACGTGCCCGATGGCCACGAACAGCCCCTGCACAGCCAATTCTTCCTCATCACCGCTATCCACGTCGCGCAACACCACCGAAGTTACGACGCCGCTGCCGCGCACCTCGCTCACCACCTTCTTCAACCTTAGTTTTATCTTCTCCGCTTCCCTCACCTTTTCCTGGTTGATCTTCTCGCCGCGAAACTCGTCACGCCGGTGCACCAGGTTGACCTCGCCGCTGAAACGGGTAAGGAATACCGCCTCGGTAAGGGCGGCGTCCCCGCCCCCCACTACTGCCAGCGTCTTATCCTTGAAAAAGGCCCCGTCACAAACGGCGCAATAGGAGACGCCCTTCCCCGAGAACTCCTTTTCTCCCGGCACATCAAGGAGGCGCGGACTTGAGCCGCTGGCCACGACGACCGCTTTCGCCGTTATCACCCCTCCGCTTGTCTTGACTTTCTTGCGCGCGCCGTCCAGAGCCAGGCCGTCCACTTCGGCGGAGATGATCTCCGCCCCGAACTCTTTGGCCTGCTCTACCATCTTCGCGACCAGTTCCCCGCCGGATATCCCTCCCGGGAACCCCGGGTAGTTCTCTATCTTGTCGGACAAGTTCACCTGTCCGCCCGGAACAGCCTTCTCCACGACCAGCGTGCGCAGGCGCGCGCGCGAGCTGTATATCGCCGCGGTGAGCCCGGCGGGGCCGGCCCCAATTATCGCCACGTCACATTCTCTTTCACCCATGCTCTCAATCATATACGGTATGAAACCCACTTTCAACGCAAAAAGCCCCCGTTTCTGCACCCATTCCTGTCTTCCGACAGGAAGGCATGGGGGCACGGGGGCTCTCGCAATAATGCGGGAGGGGGTTACTCACCCCCTCCCTTACGGGACGGCACAGTGGGGGCACTATCCTATGCCGTCACCGATGCTCTATTCTCGTCTATCGTCCATCGTCGATCGCTGTCTGGCTTACCGATAGACGACAACCGATGGACTATCGATGAGAATATGCGGGAGAGGGCGAGTTGCCCCCTCCCTGCGAAACGACACAGTGGGGCTGTATCCTGTGCCGCCCCGCTAATCTTCAATATCGTCTAGTTGTTCCGCCTGCGCACTACCTGCTGGATAACGTCGCCGCCCGCCACGCGAATCATCACAGCGCTCAATGACACAGGCACTTTTTCGCCCTTGGAAGTTAGCAGGCTGAATCTGTCCGACTCATACCTGCGCAATTTTTCGAGACGCTTGAGCATCCCCCGTATCGGCTTCCTATCGCCCGGGATATAGAGCTCCGTGATCTTCTTCCCCGCCAGCTCATCCTGGTCAAACCCAGACAGTCTCCTCGCCTCCTTGTTAGCTTCTTCGATGAGCCCGTTGGCGGCGCTAACCACGAACATCGGCTCTACCGCCTGCTGTAAGAGGCTGTGATATTTCTCCGCCATCTCTACTTGCTCCCGGTAGAGACGTGCCTTATGCAGCACCTGTGCCACTTGTTCGGCGAAGGCCGTGACCAGGGGCTTATCCTCCTCCGTAAGCAAAGGGGACTCCAGGCTGATAGTGCCAAAGATCTTGCCCCCTCCCCGTAAAGGCGCGGCGATGTTGGGGTCATACTTGAGGAACTTCCGCACCGCCCCGTAAACCGGCATAAGGTTACTCGCCACGGCGATCTGCTTTATCACCACCTTCAGGTCCGGGATGAAAACCGTCTCGCCCTTGCGCACATTGCGGCGGTAGGCGTCCACCTTGTCAATCAGTATCGCCACCCGGTTCTCATCGATGCCGAACTTACGCATTATCTCGATCGGGAACATCTTGCCCAGGGAAGTAACTTTGAGAGAAACGTGCCTGTTGTCCTCCGCCACGATCGATATTCTCATCAGCAACTGCCGCGGCACCATCTCCCGCGTAAGGATGTCATATACTTCCTGCTCCTTGAGAGTGCCTTGCAGTTTCGCGATGATCGAATTGAGCGTCTTGGTCTTCTCTATCGCCTCCGCTGACAACAACTCGCGCAGAACCAGCATGTAGTATCTGTCACCGCCCGTGCCGCCCACCACGGGCGTGACCGACACCTGCATCCTGGCGGCCCTGCCGTCCTTCTTAGCGTGCTCTTCGATGCTCTGCCAGGGCTTACCCTCTCGCCAGTCATCGAGCACCGCGTCGAAGTGCCTCTGCCGCTTCTTCCCGTATATCAGCAAGGCCGACCGGCCCAGCGCTTCCCCTGAACTCCAGCCGTAAATACGCTCCGCCTGCTTGTCCCAGCTCAAGAACCTGCCCTCGCTGTCAACGATAGCTACACCGACATCGGCGCCGCCGCCCGTGCGCCGCCGCTCGGCGATATGCTTCCGCTCGAAATCCGTGGCGCGCATCTCGGAGGGAAAATCCTCCCCCAGGGCATCGAAATCGCGAGCGCGTTTGTCTCCTCGTAACATCCTATATACCTCTTCCGGCGAGGCGTCACTGCTTACCGCTTCCGTAACGAAACGCTTATCTATGCCAAGGCGTCCCGATATTCGCTCAAGCAGGTCCATTGCCGGCACCTTGCGCGCGCCCGTCTTCAGGTTGTAAAATCCCCGCCAGTCTATGCCCAGCCTGCGCGCGATAGCCCTGTCGGATATGTCCTTGCCCAGTACCAGCCTGATGAAGCGGTACAGCTTTATGCACTTGTAGCAGATATCTTTGTCAGTGTTCACGATGCCTCTGCCGCTCAGTCTTTCGCCTCATAGGTTCGTTCACAAACTAATTCGCTCAGGACTAGTGCTGAGCCGCAAATTCGAGGCAATAGGCTCGAAAAATGATCCAGCGAACTTGCGAGTCGAAGCACTAGTCTTCCTCCGGCTTCTCTATTATCTCCCCTGCCTGCACCACCAGCTCGGCGCCACATACCTCGCACAGCTTCCGGGAGCCGCCTAGCTCGAAGTTACAGACAGGGCAGGAAGGCTTAATGGCCTCTTCTTCCGGCCCACCCGGTTCCGAATGGTGTAATTCCTTCTCCATTATGGATACTATTTTACACCACCCCATACGGCGTGTCAACCTTTTTCTTGAAAGATAACCTGTTTTCCAAGACCTGGTGCCAGGCATGGCGGGAAGCCATGCTGAATACGCACCATCAATAGAAGGGACTACCGACCCGACGTCTCGCCCAAGCATACCTGTATCAGCTTGCGTCCATTGCTGTGCACCGCCACAAAGTTGACGGAAACAGGTATCTCCGCGCCCCACGAACTGAGCAGTTTCGTGAGCTCAATACTGGCCTTACCTGATCTCGAGGCACGCCTCGTCGCCGCGGCCAGTCTCTTTCGCTCCGCCGCAGGAAAAAGCTCACGCAGCTCTTTACCGATTATTTCCATGCCATCGAATTTGATCAACCTTTGGAATTCGCCGTTCGCCTCTACGACCCTGCCGCTCTCCGCGTTTATAGCTACGAGAGGTTCAGCCGAATCACGCCAGAGAACCCTGTATCTTTCCGCCCGGGTTTCCGCTTTCCTGTATGTCTTAATAGTGTGAAGCATCCTCGCCACCTGCTTGCCAAAGACCTCCACCAACGGCACGTCACGCTCTGATATCCAGGATGACTCAACCGATATTGCCCCGATGACTTCGTCGTCTATCGTAAGGGGCGTAGTAATACTGGGGCCAAACTTCACCCTCTTCTTCACCAGCTTGTAAATATAGTAGACCTTTATCGCTTTCGTCGCCTCGACCACGGTCTTCGCCGGGTCAGAGATATGGACTGTCTTTCGCTCGCGTATCACCTGCCGGAAGAGCTTCACCTTGTCGATAGGAAAGGCGAAGATCTTCTCATCCAGGCCGTACTTTCTCACGATCTCTACGAGCGCGCTGTGGCCCGATGTAGCCATGCGCAGCAAGAGTTTCTCGCCCGTCTTATCCAGCAGGTATATCCTTATCGACAGCTGGCGCGCCGCGCCCGCCCCGGTGATGATATTAAACACTTGCTCCTCGCTCAACGCATTGTTAAGCTTGAAAGCTATCGCGTTAAGGGCGTTCGCTTTCTGCTCCATCTCTTCCTCGGCATAGGTCTTCACCACCCCCTGCAGCAGCACTATCTCCCCCCCGCTGTTGCGCACAGGATCGACCGAGAGGTGTGCCCTGAACTGCCTACCGCCTTTGCCGACATGCGTAGTGATGCCGCTCATCGGCTGGCCGCCGGAAAGGCGCTCCAGGGAGTTTCTCACTTCCTCCCCTGCCGCAGCGGGGTGTAATTCAGAAACGTGCATCCCTATCGCCTCTTCTGCGCTATAGCCATATACCTCTTCGCCTTGACCGCCCCAGGAGTTAATCACACCGCTGGAATCCGCCATTATCAAGACCGTCTTTACTTCACGGCGGTAGTAAGGCAGATTTCGTCCTCCACCCTCCTCTTCCGACTCACCCGTTTCCACCACCAGCTTCTCGCCCCCCGCGCCTTCCTGTTTCGCAGCGATGGCGTGTATCTCTTCGGGCGTAGCGCCGCCGCTTACCAGCTCATTCAGCAGGCGCCTCTCTACCTTGAGCACAGCCGCGATATCCTCCAGTGCTTCCATCGAGGGCAGGTGCCTTTGGCCCGTCTTCAGGTTGTAGAAGCTGCGCCAACCCATTCCCAGGCGGCGGGCTATCTCACGGTCAGAGACCTCTTCCCCGATCATCATGCGGATGAAGCGGTACAGTTCGACACACCTGTAGTCTTTCCCCTCTCGCGCGCTCATGCCAATCCATCCTCGCCGGCCGGGCCAGCATCCGACCTTATTGGTGTAAGATTAACACCAGAGCTTGAAAGTGTCAATAGTAGGATAAAAAAGGAGACAACCGGTCAGTCGGCGCCTTTGGCGGGAATGATGTTTGACAACTTGAGTGAAACGTCTACCTCTCCCAGGAGATTCGCCAGCTCGACATCGCTCACATCCTCGCGGCGGCGTTCCTGCAGGTCGCCGAGGAGTCTTCTGATCTGGGCCATGCCGGCTTCCTTCGCCTCGAACTCTTCCCGCACTACTTCGTCTTCCCTCTTGACGCGTATTTGCCCGTCCAGGTAGCGGATGCGCTTGTCGTGCTTACTCAACGAGTGCTTCTCGGTGCCGAACTCCAGGACATACATCCCCCAGGCACCGCTGATCACGAGCATTTCTTCCTCTGCCGCCTCGTACCAGCCTACCTTGACGTGCGCCGTCCTACCCTCGGGGAACAGGAAGGTCATGTAGGCCCTGTCGCTGATCCCATGCTTGAGGTAACTCCCCGCCTGGCACTCCTGCTTCTGCGGCCAGCCACCGAATATCCTCGCCATCACCGCCAGGGGTTTGAAACCCCGAACCCAGTGCACACCCAGGTCGCTGCGCACGCCGCCGAACCCGGCCGACCTGTATTCGATACCGAACAACTCGCGCAGGTCCTTCAGGTCCGCCAACGCTTTCTCAAAGGCGGGGCTGTAAAGCGGTTCTTTGTCTACGCGCAACAATACCCCCTGTTCCTCGGCCAATTTGCTGAGTTCCTCCACGCCGCTGACTGAATCATCCCATGGTGCGCTGGCCAGAACGGAGACCTTCGCAGATAACAGCGATTCGACTATGTTCCTGGCCTTGAAAGACTCTACCGAGAGAAAAACTAAGGCCGGTCCGGCCTCCAGCAGTTGTTCCCAGTCCTTTACGATGTTCACCTGCGGCAAATCGTTTTTCCATCGTGCCATCGCACCCTCGTCGGCGCAAGCAACGCATCGCAGATCCAGTTCCGGGATACCCGCGATAACCCCTGCCATGCCAAGAGCCCAGTCATCCCCGCCAATTATCCCTGCCGGTATTCTTCCTGTTTTTTCTGACATGTCTTCCCCGCCTGCAGCGGGTGGCGCCCGCAGAGGGACGCCACTACTGCTTTGTTATCTTACTTTGCTTTTCTCCAGCATCTCCCTAGACCCCAGGTCCCAGGCCC
>CBDVCL010000014.1:0-12825 GCA_965372475.1 uncultured bacterium
TGCTGCGCCCCTACGTGTGAAGCGTTGTCCTCCCACCGTGGCAGGGCATTTTTGTTTTCAACGAGCGACCAGCGACTAGCGACTAGCGACAAATAGCGGTGTTCACCTTCGTCTGTTCCCCCCGGCTCGCTTGCCGCCTTGCCGCATCTTCTCCTGCATTCCCTTCCTGGCGAGGTATTTCTTGAACTGCTCAGGTGTGAGTATCTCCTTGGTCTTGAGCAGGGAGTCCACCCTGAGGCGCAGCATCTTCCCGTGCAGGGCGGCGAGCTCGCTTATCAGCTTGTCCACTGCCGCCTTGTCTACCTTCTCCTGCTTCAGTTGGTGTTGAAGGTCCTTCTCCATGATCTCCACCTCGGCGCGCAGCATGATCTGCGCCTTTTCGGTCTCGAGGCGGATGGCATCGAGCTTCTGCGTCTGCTCATCGGTCAGCTCAAGGCGCTTCTGGCCGCCGGGGCCCTTCTCGCCTTTCTTGTCGGCTGGGTTCTGTGACAGGGCGGGCGAGACAAGAATGGCAAGCATCGCGACGATTACGGCTAGCTTCTTCATCACTCCTCCTTTGTTAGACTGCGTATTTATGAAATGATAGTGTGAGAAAACCGTTTCCGCGAAGCCGTCCTTCCGACAGTCTCGAAACATGCCGATCGGATTGCCCTGCCAGCGCCAGGCGCAGAGGTTCAGCGGTGTACCCGGTCTCCTCGTCCTCTGGTTGGGACGGCAGGGGAGAGTTGAGGTACTCTATTATCGAGTCATCACCTTCCTCTAATTGCCAGACGGCGGATAGTTCAGGCACCAACCCCTGCTCGAGCATTTGCAGTTGGTAGTCGAGGAATATTTCCACGGCAGCCGCGTCCACGGTATGGCCTTTGCCCGGACCGAACGGCGCAAGCAGGAGCAGGGCAAGTGCCAGGGAAGCTCCGGCCAATACCCATGCCAGCCGCGCGCGGCGCGGCGCTGCGAGGCGCGCTTCTATGCGCGGCCAGAGGGAAGGCGTGCCGCGCCGTGCCGTTTTTAGAATGCGGCTGACCTTGCGCAGTCGGGCCAGCTCGGCGCGGCAAGCCGCGCATTGCTTGAGATGTGCTTGGACACGCTGCCGTTCCGGCGTTTCGAGTTCCCCGTCATGCAGGGAGGATATTAGCTCTCTTGTCTTCTCGCAATTCATTCTTGGTTTCTCACTTTTTAGACGAGCGACGAGCAACAGCTTGCCCGCCATAGCCCTTCGGCGCTGAGCCCCTCATGGGTGAAGTCCTCTGGAAGCGCGACGGCGGGAGCAACGAGCAACGAGCGGCGGCAGCCAGCTCCACCCTCGCCCGGCTGAGCGACGAACGCACTGTCCCCACAGGCACGGACATGATCTCGGCTATCTCGCTGTAAGAAAGGCCCTGCAGCTCGCGCAGCACGAGAAAACTTCTGGCGCGGGGGTCGAGGCGGCAGAGCAGATCCTGCGCTTCGATGCGGGCTTGCCGCTTCTCTTCTTCTCTTGTCGTGGCGACGGTGTCTACCAGGGGCAGCCAGCGCAGCACGCGGCGCCGTCGCAGGATATTCAGGCAATGGTTAACCGCGAGGCGATAGAGCCAGGTGCTGAAAGAGGCGCGGAAATCGAAGGACCGGGCCTTGCGGTATAGGCGCAGGAAGATGTCCTGCGTGGCGTCCTCTGCGTCCTGGCGGTTGCCGAGGATGCCCAGGGCGGTGTGAAATACCTTGTCGCCGCTCAACTCGTATATCACTCTCAGCGCCTCCGTCTCTCCCGCCTGCAAACGGCGTATGATACTATCGTCTAGCTTCATCAATCGGCCTTTGTGATTAAGACACTTGGCGGCGGCGAAAAGTTCCAAGAAGAACATCCAATACTACTTGGCTGGGCGAAAGGTGTCAAACTGTTAAACGATGCCTCGAAAACTCTACATATTTCAAGCTGAGCGTAGTAGAATCTTCTCTATGCTTACTGAGTTCGGCTATTTCATCACGGGCCTGGTCGCAGGATTCTTCGGCGGTCTGCTCGGTGTCGGCGGCGGGTTCTTGAAGGTGCCGATACTGACCCTGGTATTCGGCATGCATATGCACGCGGCCAGGGCGATCAGCTTGATAAGCAACGTGTTTATCGCCGCCGCGGCGGCGCACCGCTATTGGCGCGGCAAGATGATCATCTTTCCTATCGTCTGGCGCGTGATGAGCTGGGCGGTGGTCGCCGCCCTGGCGGGGGTAATGCTCGGCGACCATCTGGACGAGAGGCTTGTCAAGCGGCTCTTCGCTCTTGCCATATTGTGGGTAGTCATTGATATCCTCCGCCCCGGGCGCGGCGATGAAGAGCCCCTGCGGCGTGCCAGGCCCGGCACGGCCAGGGAAGCGGCGGTAGGCGGGCCGATGGGCTTTCTCGCCGGACTGCTGGGCATCGGTGGTGGGGTGATAGCCGTGCCCCTGGGCAGAAGAGTGCTGGGGTTGCCGATGAAGAACGCCGTTGCCTGTTCGGTCGCGCTGATCATACCCTCGTCGTTCGTAGCGGCGGTGCTTTGCGTTCGCAACGGCGTCAGCATGGGGCATTTCGATATCAGTCTGCCGTTGGTGGTCAATCTCTACCTGGTGCCCGGGGCGGTGCTGGGCGCGCAACTGGGCGCGCTCACGGGCCTGCGCATCAAGTCGCGTTACATTCGCTACATATTCGCTGCCATCCAGCCGGTTATATTCTACAAGATGTGGTTTAGCTAGGTCTCGTGTCGCGTGTCACGCATCCCGGGTCAAGACCAAGAACCAAGGCCGAAGAGCATCTGTGCAATCTGTGTAATCTGTGGATAAGAGAGGAGAAAAGACAATGCAGAAAGAGTCACTCGCGTTCCTGGAAGAGCTGATGGAGACGATCAGCCCCTCGGGCTACGAGGAAGAGGCGATGAAGGTCTGGAAGAAGCGCACGGCGCGGTTCGCGCCGGGGGTGAAGAGCGATGTGCACGGGAATTCCATCGCCGTTCTCAACAAGGGCGGCGCGCCAAGGGTGATGCTCGCCGGCCACGCCGACGAGATCGGCTACATGATCAAGTACGTGGATAAGAAGGGCTACGTCTATTTCGACGCCATCGGCGGCATTGACCCGCACCTCGTGCCGGGGGAGCGGGTATGGATCAAGAGCGGCGGCAAGCGCGTTCTCGGCGTGATCGGCAGGAAACCCATACACCTGCTGGAGTCGGAAGAGCGCAAGAAGGTAGCCACGCTGGACAAGCTGTGGATGGATATCGGTGCCAGGGACGAAAAGCAGGCGGCGAAAGAAGTGGCGGTCGGCGACCCCGCCGTGCCGGCGGTGGGTTTCGAGGTGTTGCGCGAGGACAAGGTGGTTGCCAGGGGCTTCGACGACAAGGCGGGAGCCTTCGTTGTCTCTGAGGTACTGCGCCTGCTGGCGGGGAAGAAGATGCGCGCCTCCGTGCACGGCGTGGCGACGGTGCAGGAAGAGCTCGGCCTGAGGGGAGCGACGACCAGCGCTTTCGGCATTGACCCGCGCGTGGGCATCGCCATTGATGTGACCTTTGCCACCGATTGCCCGGGCATCGAGAAGAAAAAGGTGGGGGACATCAAGATCGGCGGCGGCCCCGTGATCTCCCGCGGCGCCAATATCAATCACAAGATCTTTGACTTGTTGGTAAAGACGGCGAGAAAGGAGAGGATACCATACCAGGTAGAGGGGGCGCCGCGGGCAACAGGCACCGACGCCAACGTCATCCAGCTCACACGCGCCGGAGTGGCTGCGGGGCTGGTCAGCGTGCCTAACCGCTACATGCATACGCCGGTGGAACTGGTGAGCCTGAAGGACCTGGAGAACACGGCTCGCCTGCTGGCGGCTTTCATCATCGGGCTCAAGCCGGGTGACAAGTTCGAACCGTATTGATAGCCGTCTCGTGTCTCGCGTCGCGTGTCGTGGGTCTGGGGATCATTGTGACACGTGACACTAGACGCGTGACCCGCGACAAGGAAGTGGCGTTACAACTCCGCGTAGCGCCGGTCCCAGAAGAGGACGAAAAGGCCGTAACCGGTGGCGAGAAGCACCAGGGATACCCAGAAGTACTTGGCGCAGGACAGGTTGATGTAGGGCAAACCGACTTTCTTGATGAAGAGGCTTAGCACGCCGTAGATGAAGATGGTCAGGCCGTTGAATACGAGGATGGCGGAGAGAAGATAGCCGAAGCACCGCTTGAGGATGGCCAGCAGGACGCCCGCGCAGAGAAAGAGGGCGCAGACGGTTAGCAGGGAATACAGGTAGGCTGGCTTTTTCAGCTTTTCGGCCTCCTGGAGGTAGAGCGTGACGATAGCGAGGACGTTGGCGACCAGCACCAGCCCCACGCTGATGAGTAAAGGGACGATATTCTTCATCTTGAAATCGTTGATGTGCCCACCTTTCTTGTCGCTATTATAGAAGAAGCAGGGGCAATAGTCAATCACTAGTATCTGTGGTGGTCGAGAGAGAGCAGGGGGCAAAGGAGCAAAGGGGTAAAGGGGCAAAGGGATAAGGAAGTAAGGAATGATGAACGAGCGACCAGCGACTAGCGACAAGCGACAACCTAGGAAGCCGTTAACAATCACCGAGCTCAACCTGCTCGTCAAGCGGCAACTGGAGGAGCTCCACCCCCGCGTCTGGGTTGAGGGCGAGATATCGAACTTCAAGCACCATGTCTCCGGGCACATGTATTTCACCCTCAAGGACGAACGTTGCCAGCTTCGCTGTGTGATGTTCCGTGGTGCCAACAGTCGCCTTGCTTTTACCCCCGCCGACGGCATGAGTGTTTTCGCCAACGGCGGCATCACCATCTACGAGGTGCAGGGGAGTTACCAGCTCAACGTCAGTGCCATGGAGCCGGCTGGCATCGGCGCCTTGCGCGTCGCTTTTGAGAAGCTCAAGGGCAAGCTGGCCGGGGAGGGGCTCTTCGCCCAAGAACACAAGAAGCCCCTGCCGAAGCGTCCCCGTGCCGTGGGCGTGATCACTTCGCCGAGCGGCGCGGCCGTGCGTGACATACTGCGCGTCTTCAGTTCGCGGCGGCTGGGGGTGCCGGTCATCGTTCATGGCGTGCCCGTGCAGGGAAAGGGCGCGGCGGGGGAGATAGCGGCGGCGATCAAGACGATGAACCGCCTCGGCGAAGTGGACGTGTTGATAGTCGGCCGCGGTGGCGGCTCGCTGGAGGACCTCTGGGCCTTCAACGAGGAGGCGCTGGTTCGGGCCATAGCCGCCTCGGACCTGCCGGTCATCTCGGCGGTGGGACACGAGATAGATTTCACTATATCGGACATGGTGGCCGACATGCGCTGTCCTACGCCCACAGCCGCCGCGGCAGCCATCTGTGACGGCATGGAGGGCCTGCGCCTGGAATTGAAGGAGCGGCAGGTCCGCCTGCGGGACGCGCTGGCACACCTGGTGCGGTTGGCGGAAGCGCGTCTGGTTGAGGCGCGCCCGGGCAGGTTGCGCAAGGCCTGGAACAGCTACTTCCAACTGCGCAGTCGCGAGTTGGACGGCCTGCTCGAGGGGTTGGCCGCGGCGATGCCGGACGTCTTGAAGGAGAAGGCGCACGGGCTGGACGGGCTGAAAGGACGCCTCGCTTTACTTGGCCCGGAAGACGTCCTGCGCCGGGGTTACTCTATCACTACCGGGATGGACGGCAAAGCGGTAACGCGGGCGTCCGAGGTCGGCGTTGGTGATAAGTTGCGGGTGAAGTTGTATAGGGGGGAGCTAGGGACGAGAGTGGAGCGGGTAAGTCGAAACGGCGAATCGGCGAACCGGCATGTCCGCCGTAGTCGTGACGAAGGCGGGCGAACCGGCGAAGAGGGATAGCAAGCACTTGGGAAGCACCTATATTCCCTTCCCTTGCAACCGTGGAACCTTGCAACCTTGCAACTGGATGGAAGGAGAACAACAATGCCCAAAGAAGACTTCGACAAGCTGAGCGGGCAACTGAGCGCGATAGTAGAGGAGCTGGAAAAAGGCGAGGTGGGTCTGAGCGAGGCGCTGGAGAAATTCAAGAAGGGGATGAAACTGGCCGAACGGCTCGACTCCATCCTCAAGGGAACGGAGAAGAAGGTGGCACTGCTCTCGAAAGAACTAGATGGGAAGTTGAAGAGGGAGGAGATGGATGAGGAGTTGTGATTTACGAGTTATGAGTTATGAGTGATTAATGCTGAAAAGCGTCCGGTCGAGAAGCAACTCATAATTCATAACTCATAACTCACAATTCATAGTATCCGCCTCGCCTTCACATACCTCTTCTGGTAATACCCCCCCTGGAAGTTCGAGTTGGTGACCCCCTTGGAGCAGGACGCGTGGGCAAACTTACCTTCCCCCATGTAGACTCCCACGTGTGATATCCGCCCGCGGAATTTCATGTCAAAGAACACCAGGTCGCCGGCCTTAAGATCAGGCAATCTTATCTCTGAACCTACGCGCGCCTGTTGCCGGCTATTGCGGGGTATTGTCACGCCAAGGTCATTGCAGACGGCGCGGGTGAAGGCGGAGCAGTCCACTCCGTATTTATCCTCGCCACCGAACTTGTAGGGCACTCCCAGCCACTTGGACACTGCCGCTTTCAGGGACGAGAACGAGGTGGGCCGGCCGCGGCGCTTCTTCGCGGACTGGGCCCTGGCTTTCTGCACGGCCTTCTCCTCTGCCTCGATGCGCCTGGATATTCTTTTCTTTTTGGTCGACTGCCGCTGCCGCTCGACGATCTTCTCCTGGAGCTTGATCTTCTTCTCCAGCTTGGGGGAGGGTGTGGGTACCTGCTTGATGTCGCGGCGTAGGGCCTTTTCTTTTTCCTGGCGCAGGTACTTCAGTTTACGCTCGGCGGAGGAGAGGGGCTTCCAGCTCCTGGGGTAGAGCTGGCGCAGGGTGGTGATCATACGCATCACGATCTCGTCGCCGTCGCGCTTGCCCTGGTCGACATCGACCATCATCGCCAGCGCGGCTTTTTCCCCGTTCAGGCCGCGTTCGGCGGCGTATACCAGGCCGCGGCAGAGAACGGGCAGGAGCCCTTTTTGCCAGTGATATTCCACTGCGTGCAGGACGAATTCATTATAGACGCGCGGTTTCACGACGGAGGACTTGAACTGCTTGAGGGCATTGGCCGCCTCCAGCACCACCGCCGGCTTGATCACCAGGCCGTATTCCGCCAGGTCTTCGGCTTCCTCGGCGGGAGCTCCTGCCATCACCGCGACGAAGACGTTGGCGGACAGCTTGCCGCAATCCTTGAGCGGCATCTTGAGATAAAGGCCGGTGCCCAGCACCGCCAGTGCCGAGCGGTAGGGATAGTCTATCCCCGCCTCGGGCGGGGGCAGGGACGCGGTGGCGGACGCGAAGCTCTTGAGGAAGGTCTTTTGCTTGGAGAGTGTCAGGCCTACTTCCTCCCGGGTGATCAGTGCGTCGAACGCCGCGCGGTGCGACCTCTGCGGGCAGTATGCGTTGGGCAAGAGCGCGGCCAGGAGTGTGAGCGTAAGTATCAGAGCGCTTTTCGTCTTCATGAGAAGCTCCTTTCTACACTACTAACGACCAACGACTAACGACTAACGACTAATGACTAACGACAATCTTAACCTGCGAACGCACCTCTGTCAAGTCTCTGTAGTGAGTTGCTTTCCCCGCTGACACCGCGTTATCTCGGCTGTCGGTGATCGGTGATCGAGAGTCGTTGATTACCGAGTATGCGATATCGGCGCCTGCGACCCCCGACGCTTGTCCGTCGGCTTGTCCGCCGTCTTGTCCGCCGTCTTGTCCGCCGTAGCCCTTGTCGAAGGCGGAAGCCCTTGTCGAAGGCGGAAGCCCTTGACGAAGGCGGAAGCGGATGCTTCCGGCCTTTGAAGTAATATTGGGGAAGCATCCTCGAAGACGGATCCAACTACCCACACCCAAAAAGACATCCTCCGCGTACTCCGCGCCCTGAGCGAACGAAGTGAGTCGAAGGGTTCGGCGCTCTCTGCGAACTACTCGGCGAACTGAAGTAGCCAATCACCCAAAATCATCACTTGACAAGGGGTGGGAATAAGATATACTTCTTTCTTCAATAGTAAACAAGTGTGGATTTAATAACAAGGAGGATGAGATGAGGAAATGGAAGGTACTGGCTCTGCTGTTGCTGCCGGTCCTGGTCGTGGGCGGATGTAATCTCTTCGAATGGACGCATCCGAAGGGGGCCAATGACGACTTCCGCGTGCTTCTCGCCGACGGTGATGCCGCGATGCAGGCAGGCAACTACGGCGAGGCGGCGGGCTATTACCGCCGCGCCATGTCCCTGGACACGCGCAGCAGCGAGGCGCGTAAGGGCCACGCCATCTGCTTTGCTCGAGCCAAGGGCTTCAGCATGGTCAACTTTGTCAGTTACTGGCTAGGTGCTTCAGGAAAAGGTCTTAGCAGCGGTAGTGGGCTCTGCTCTCCTGTCGCGCCGCAGGGCGGTGGGAAATACAAGGACGATAACTTCGACATTGGCAAGTACGATAATTTTGCCGTCGGCAGCACCAATGACCTGGAAGATGTGATCAATGGTCTCATCGGCGACCTGGATCCCATCGCCTGGGACTTCTGCGACGGTGTCATCCCCAAGAACGACGTCAGCGTCAACGCTATCCTCGGGCTGGCCAAGATAATCAGGGCCGCTATTGACGCCAATGTCCTCAGCGATAAAGGGATCGGCGGCTTGGTGGTGCGCGAGACGACCAAGGAGTTCGACGTGTTGTGCGTTAACGAGACCAACCGCGCCAAGATCCAGGTCCTCTTCGAGGAGGCATTGTTGCACTTCGATATCGTTGCCGCCGAGTTGGACGCGGTCGAGGAGTGGGAGGAGGCGCGTTTGCAGATCCAGGTGTTTATGGGTGACGCGCACCCCGAGCTGTGTAACGGGTTGATCGAGAACGTCTGTGAACTGCGGGAAACGGAAATGGGATGCACCTCCGGTTTTAGCGCTGCTGCCGGTTGTGACAAGTGCGTAGATTAAGAATAGGTAAAGGAGAAAGTGTGATGAGAAGATATTCTGTTTTCGCCCTGGTCTTTCTCCTCTTGGCCGGGACAGCCTATGCCGATCAGCGGCCCGTCTTTATCGAAGGCATCCGGGCATTGGGCATGGGAGGTGGCGGCGTCGCCCTGGCGGATGACGATAGCGTCCAGTTCTATAATCCGGCCGGGCTTATCCTGCTCGAGGAGAGCAAGATAGTCTTCCCTCATTTCGCCGGCCAGTTCAACCACGAGATGTTCAGCAACGTCAGCTACCTCAGCGACAAGGCCGACGCGATGGATGAGTTTGACATCAACCAGGCGATCGTGGATGACCTGACGGACATGGAATTCAACGCGGTCTTCGAGTTTGGCATGGCTTACCTTGACCCGGGCATCAGCGTCGGCGTCTACACGCCGCTGTTGTTCGACCTCGACCTGAATGAGTCGCTCTTCATGCCCGAGGCCGAGCTCTATCTTGGCTACGACGTTATCACCATGTTTTCCCACGCCGCTCCCCTGGGTGAGTCGGACGCGTCCTACGGGGTCAACCTCAAGCTCGTGCGCCGCGCCTACATCTACGAGGACAAGAACATCCTGCAGTACGCTGATATGGAAGGTGACTACATAAATGACAGGATGACCAGCGGCAGTTGGGGCGCGGGCCTGGACGTGGGCTTCCTGCTGCCGTCGGGGGAGGACAAGAGGTATGCCGTGGTGGTGCAAGACCTCTTCACGCGCTTGAAAGGCGACACCTACCGTCCCAATGTCAAGATCGGCGCGATGTGGGAGATGGATTGGGAACTCTTTGGCGTCGTCAAGGAGCCGGTCGTGGTGCTGGATGTCGTCGACCTGATCGGTGACGATGACAAGATCCCCATCTGGCACTCCAGCATCAAGAAGTGGACCAAGGACGACTACAGGGACTCGCTTTCCCTCTACCTCAAGCGCACGCATCTAGGCCTTGAGTCATCGCCGCTTCCCTATGCCAAGTTGCGCGTGGGGATCGGGCAGGGCTACCCCAGCCTTGGCACTTCGCTGGATATCAAGTCCCTGCATCTCGGTTACGCCCTCTTTGGCAAGGAGTTCGGTGTCTATCCCGGCTCGAACGGCAGGTACTTCCACAAGTTCTCGCTGGTCTGCATGTTCTAACACAAGCCGGAACGAAGAAAGAGGGGAGGCCATCCGGCCTCCCCTTTTTTCTTACCACCAAGTCACCAAGACACCAAGAAGGGGGACGCGCCGTCTTCTTGGATAACGACCACCTAAACTCTCCGTTTGAGGGAGAGCACTTGTTGGTCTTGTCAGTTGTGTTCTATGCCAACGTGCGACACCAAGTATCATCACCTCTTTAGGGCACCAAGCCATGTTCTATTTCGCGCGCGAGAGAACCACGAGCGTGAGCTCGTGGGTGAAGCGCCATACAATACCGCCCGCCGCGCGGGCGCACATATCCGACACCAATTTGCGTAGTAGTCGGACAAGGTTCTCGGACGCAGTCCGAGGTCCTTATCGGAACAAGAATACCGCGGGCGTGAGCCCGGGGATTCTTATTCCTTGGTGCCTCCGATGCCTTTGTGCCGAACGCCGCGCCTTCAAGCAGCACTCAAAGACCAAGAATGCTCTCCCACAACCGAAAAGCGCTACCTGCCGTTGTCGAAGAACGAGGTGCGATAGCATTTCTTGGTGTCTTGGTGACTTGGTGGTGAGAAAGGCGTGGTATAATTGGTTGATGACTGCCGACAGGAAGATGGCATACCGCCGGATCTATGACCTTCTGCTCAAACGCTTCGGGCCCCGGCGCTGGTGGCCGGCACGCACCAGGTTCGAGGTGATCGTCGGCACGATACTCACCCAGAATACGTCTTGGGCCAACGCCGCCTCGGCCATCGCCAACTTGCGGCGGGCCGGTTTGCTTAGCTACAAGAAGATGCTGGCCGCGCCGCCGGGGCGGTTGCAGCGGTCGATCAAACCGGCGCTTTATTACAACAGCAAGACCCGGTACCTCAAGAACATGCTCGCCTTCATGCGCGCCAACGGCGGCGGCGATCTGAAGAAGATGTTCCGCCGCGAGACGGGGACACTGCGGCATAGACTCCTGGCGGTGAAGGGCGTGGGCGAGGAGACGGCCGATTCGATCATGCTCTACGCCGGGGAGATACCGACTTTCGTCGTGGACGCTTACACGCGGCGTATCTTCTCCTCGCTCGGTCTGGTGCCCGCGCACGTGAGCTATGGCGTGATGAAGGGGGAGTTCGAGAGCAATCTGCCGCGGCGCGCGGCCCTATACAACGAGTACCACGCGCTGATCACCACCTTTGGCCACCGCCTCTGCAAGAAACGTCCCTTGTGCGGTGAATGCCCCCTGAAGGGGGATGTAGTCTTGAGACGCCTGTTGAAACCGTTGAAGGGATGTGTGATATGAGTCCCGAGTCCCGAGTCCCGCCTGCCCGCCATAGCCTTGGCGACGGCGGGAGTCCAAAGTCGGATGGCGCAAGCGACAACCGGCTTCGTCTCGTATTTTGGGAAACCACAGCCGCCTGCAACCTGCACTGCCGGCACTGCCGCCGCCTGGACGAGGTAGAGCAAGGCGTGAGGGACGAACTGGGCACCGCCGCGTCCAAGAAGCTCATCGACCAGATAGCTGAAGTAGCTGAAGGTCAGGTGCGTAAGAAGGGACACGGGACACGGGACACGGGACACGCGACAAACCAACTTATTCTCGTGATGTCAGGCGGCGAACCCCTGATGCGGCAGGACATCTTCGAGCTTGCTCGCTACGCGGTTGACAAGGGCCTCACGGTTGCCCTGGCCACCAACGGCACCACGGTGGATGGGGAGAAGGCGAGGCTGATAAAGGAATCGGGTATCAAGCGGGTAAGCGTCAGCCTTGACGGCGCCATAGCGGCGACACACGACGCCTTTCGCGGCGAGGCGAGGTCGTTCGAGCGGGCGCTTGAAGGGTTCCGCCTGGCAAGAAAGGCCGGGGTGGAGGCGCAGATAAACTTCTCCTTGGCCAGGGCCAACGAGCCGGAACTGCCCCAACTCTACGAACTCGCCCTGCGGGAAGGCGCGGTGGCGCTTCACATCTTCATGCTCGTACCCGTTGGTTGCGGGCTCGAGCTGAGCGAGGAAGATATGGTAGGCCCTGAGGATTACGAGCGGGTGATGGGCTGGATCTACGAGAAGAGCAGGGAGGGGAGACTGCCGCTCAAGGTGACCTGCGGCCCGCATTACTACCGCGTCATCCGTGAGAGGGCGCGTGAAAAGGGGGAGGAGCTGACGGTCAAGACGCACGGCATGGAGGCGGTGACCCGGGGCTGCCTGGGGGGCATCTCTGTCTGCTTCGTTTCCTCCCGTGGCGAGGTCTTTCCCTGCGGTTACCTGCCGGTCAAGGCGGGGGACGTCACCGAAGAGAGCTTGCGCCACATTTGGGAGAGCTCTGCCGAATTCGCGAAACTACGCGACTACAGCCTGCTCACCGGCAAATGCGGCGTCTGCGGCTACCGCAAGGTGTGCGGCGGCTGCCGCGCCCGCGCCTACGTCAAGACCGGCGATATGCTCGCCGAGGAGCCGTTCTGCGCCTACATACCGGAGAAGAAGTGAGAGAGCGAGTATTCACCACAGAGGCACGGAGATCACAGAGAATTCACAGAGACAGACCATCTTCTTGGTCACGAGCTAACAAAGGATTCCTCGAAAGCCCTTCCTCTGTGTTCGGCGCCTGCCCGCCATATCTTTAGCGAAGGCGGGTGTCTCTGTGGTTAAACAACCCTTCTGAAACGAAAGAACACCGGCTAAACCTTTTCATATCTTCTTTCGTTAAGATATGAAAGGCAGGGCCGGCCGGGAGGAGCCTGGCTGGTGGACGAATCCACGGGATTATT
>CBDVCL010000015.1:0-12729 GCA_965372475.1 uncultured bacterium
GTGCCCGGCCCGCGCCTGGGCCGTGCCGCCGAGATCCTCTTCGAGCTTATCCATCGCAAGTAGCCCCATGCTCAGTTCTCGCTTATCCTAAAAGAGTTGCATTTATTGCTCGCGATGGTAGAATGGCAGGCCCACGCAGGAGCAAAGATGGGTAATTCGGATTTCGGCGTGACTGATTCACAGAACGTATCTGTGTAATCTGTGTAATCTGTGGATGAAAAGGAGAGAAGCATGGCCAAGAAGATCAACATCGGTTTTGTTGGAGTCGGGCAAATCGCTCAGAATCACCTCAGGACCTACCAGGAGATCCCTGACGCGAACATCGTCGCCGCGGCGGACATCAACGAGATGCTGCTGGAGCGGGTATCGCGCGAGTATGACATCCCCCACACCTACACTAACTTCCGCGAAATGCTCAAGCACGAGGACATCCAGGCCGTGGACGTTTGCCTACATAATAACCTGCACATGCCTGCGACGGTGGCCTGCCTGATGGCGGGCAAGGACGTCTACTGCGAGAAGCCGCTCGCGGGAACCTACATAGACGCGGAGAAGATGGTCAAGACGGCGGCCAGGCTCAAGCGCAAGCTTTCGATGCAGTTGGGCACGCTCTATCGCAAGGAGACGCGCGTGGCGAAGAAGCTTATCGACGCGGGACACCTGGGCAAGGTCTACCATGGGCGTTCCACGGGGTTCCGCCGCCGCGGTCGCCCCTACGTGGACGGCTACGGCACGGCCCAGTTCGTGCAGAAGCAGGTCTCGGCGGGAGGCGCCTTGTATGACATGGGTGTCTATCACATCGCCTGCATGCTCTACCTGATGGGCAACCCCGAGGTAGAAAGGGTCTCGGGGGTGACCTACCAGGAGACGCCGCTCGACCCGAGGCGCAAGAAACTGAGCGGCTACAATGTTGAGGAGCTTGGCCTGGGCCTGGTGCGTTTCAAGAACGGCGCAAGCATGGACATCATCGAGTCCTGGGCCGTGCAGATGAACGAATTCGAAGGGTCCAGCGTCTTCGGCAGCAAGGGTGGCCTGCGCCTCAATCCCTTCGGCTTCTTCCACCAGCTCGAGGACATGGACGTCGACAGCGTGATCGACCTTGAGGGTGCCAAGTACCGCTGGGACAACGTGCACGAGGAAGGTGGCGTTTACGACGGCGCGCAGCAGCACTGGGTCGCGGCACTGCAGGGCCGCGTGCCGCTCCTGCCCACGGCGGAACTGGGACTGAACACGATGCTCGTCTCCGAGTGCATCTTCCAGTCGGAGAAGCTGGGCAGGGAGGTAACGTCCAGCGAAGTGAAGCGCATGTCAAAATCGACTGCCGTCAAAGTCTAGGAAACATGCTGGTCGCGCGTCTCGTGTCGCGTGTCTTGTGTCGCTTGACGCGTGACCCGTGACGCGTGACACGGGACAAAACAGTGAAGATTTATGTAATAACCGACCTCGAAGGCACCTCCGGCGTCGACAGCTGGTCACAGACAGGCGGCGCGGATTCTGATAAGAAGAAGACCGGACGCGCGCGCGAGCTGTTGACGGGCGAGGTTAACGCCTGCGTTGAGGGTATCAAGCAGGCTTGCCCGAAAGCGCAGGTGACCGTTTGGGACGGCCACGGCGTGGGCGGCCTCAATACGAAGAAGCTTACTCGCCGCGCCAAGTTATTCAGGCATAATGAGCTCCCCGGCCCTCCTTACCGCACCGATGCGAGCTACGACGCCCTCTTCTATGTCGGCCAGCACGCCATGGCTGGCACGAAGGGCGCTACGCTCTGTCACACCTACGACCATCGCAGGATAGAATACTACAAGTTGAACGGCCGACGCGTGGGCGAGTTCGGCGCGCGCTCCCTGATGGCGGCAACCCTGGGCGTGCCCACGGTGTTCCTCGCCGGGGACGACAAGGCAGTGGCCGAGGCGAAGAAGTTGGTGCCCGGCATCTTTGGCGCCGCGGTGAAGCAGAGCCGCGGCTGGCAGAAGGCATCGCACCTGGCGCCTGCCGCGTCGCAGGCGCGCATAAGGGAGACGGCGATAGCTGCGGTGGCGACGATGGGCAGGATTAGGCCGCCGAAGATAACCCCCCCCTACCGTCACGAGATTCGCGTCTTCAAAGGGGTGAGTATAGACTGGTACTTGGAGAAGGGGTATCTGAAGAAAGATGCGAGGACGGTTGTTAAGATGAGCGATGATATCTGTAAGCTATTGATCTGATTTCGGAGTGCGGAGTTCGGAATTGGCTTCAAACACGAGCGACTAGCGACCAGCGACGAGCGACAACCTGTCGGAGGTGCGCAATGAAGAAGATCGGCTTCATAGATTACTACATCGACGAATGGCATGCAGACAACTTTCCAGGCTTCGTCAAGGACTCATCACGCGCCAGGGACTTCAAGATCCACCTCGCCTGGCAATTGGCGGAACTGGAGGGGAAGAAGCCCCTCAAGGACTGGTGCGCCGAGCAGGGGGTCGGCGAGGCCGAGAGCATCGAGCAGGTGGTGGAAGAATGCGACGGCATCGTGGTGCTCTCGCCTGACAACGCCGAGAAACACGAGGAGCTGGCTGACCTGCCGCTTAAGAGTGGCAAGCCAGTCTACATTGACAAGCCCTTCGCGCCGGCCCTGGACGCGGCACAGCGTCTCTTCGCCAAGGCGGAAGAACACAAGACCCCTCTGATGTCCGCGTCCGCGCTCCGCTACGGTTCCGCGGTCGAGAAGTTGTATAAGAAAGACATCGGCGCGGGCAAGGCGAATTATGTCTCGGTGCGCGGCCCTGGGTTGTTTCACATCTATGCCGTGCACCAGTTGGAGATGTTGGTGATGCTGATGGGCACGGGCGCCACGCGGGTTCAGCAGGTGGGGTGCGAGCACGCCGTGCAGATGGTGATAGACTACGCGGACAAGAGGCGGGGAAGCATCAACCTGATGCCCGGGCATCCCTTCGCGCTTTCCGCCGTCTATGGAGAGGGGAAGTCGGTAAGCATTGAGGGGATGGACGATACGTTCCCGCGCTTCATCGAGGCGGTGCTGGCTTTCCTGGATACGGGTAAAGCGACGGTGCCGAAAGAAGAGACGCTGGAGATAGTGGCGCTGATAGAGGCGGGGGAGAAGGGCATGCGCAAGATGAACCAATGGGTGGACGTATCGTCCTAGCACGAAGGTTCGTTGTTTTTCTGCGTTCTGGATGTAACAAGGATCTCACCTGTTTGTATACTCATATAGACATCGGCAAGATTAATGGTATCTTTCCATTATGGGCCACAAGGACGATGAAAGCCGGGACCGGGAGCTGGTGGAACGCAGCCAGGCAGGGGACCAGGCGTCTTTCTGCTTGTTGGCGGACAAGTACCAGCGTCGCATCTTTGACCTATGCTGCCGCATGCTGGGCAACAGGCACGATGCGGAAGACTTGACGCAGGAAGCATTCCTGAAGTTCCACAAGAACATCCACTCGTATGATCCCGGGCGCAAGCTGTCCAACTGGCTCTACACCATTGCGCTCAATCTCTGCCGCAACCATCTGCGCCGTAGGAAGCTGGTGAAGTTCTTTTCGCTCGTGAAGACTTTCGGCGGGGAGAGCCGCGAGCTGGATGTAGCCGGCAGTGAACCCCTCGCCGACGAAGTGCTTATCAAGAAAGACACGCGCGCGATGATAGAGGCCCTGGTAATGGAGCTGCCGCCTTCCCTCAAGAGCACCTTTGTTCTGCACTACATTCACCAGGTCGGCGACGAGGAGATCGCGGGAATCCAGGGCATATCGCCCGTCAACGTCAGGGTGCGCCTCAACAGGGCCAGGGCGAAGCTGTGGGAAGGCTACAAGAAGCAGCAGGGGGATGTAACATTGAGTCGGCTGGAGGGTATATACAGTCATGAGTAAGCCCCAAACCGACAGGGAATACCTCGAGTTTCTGGAAGACCTGGAAAAGGTCTTTACCAGGCGCCGTTTGAAGCGCGCGCCCCGCAAGAGCGTTGCGGGGAACTTTCAGGATTTCACGCGCGCCCTGGAGAAGGCCTTCAACGGACAACGCCTGGTTCAGGCGCCGTCCGCTTTCGCGGAGAAACTGCTTTCCCGGTTGCAGGTCCCTGTGGCGTTACCGTACTGGAAGAGATATCGGCTGCCCGTTACGGCGATGCTACTGGTCGGCGTGCTTGGCCTGTTCGTGGGGAGCGATATCACCTGTATCACGCGCGGCCCCGCGACCGGGGACGAGGTGGTGATGCAAGCCCTGAACCGAAGCGCTGTCGGCGCGCCTGGTTCAGGGCAGGCCGCCGCGACTGCCCAGGGCGTCCCCCTTGCGGCGGCGTGGCAAACGATATCTGGAAAACTAGCCGGGGAAGCAGAGGGGCGGTTCCTGGAGAGGTTCTTCTCCGCGGTCGGTGATAGGAACAAGAGGGTAGGGGACGTTCTGCGGCAGATATAGGGGGAGCAATGGTACGGCGCAAGCAGAAACTAGGCCACGCGGATTTTACCCGCTTCAACGAGCAGCTGGCTTCACTGCTGGATAGCGGCATGCCGCTTGACGATTCCCTGCGCCGGGCGGCCCGCGCCGTGCGGCGTCCGGGCGGCGAGAAGGTGATAAGGGAGATGGCGCGCGAGGTGAGAAAGGGCGTTAGCTTCGGCAAGTCCCTGGTGGCGAAAGGGGACGTCTTCCCCGGCAGTTACCGTTACATCGTGCAGGCTGGCCTGGAGAGCGGCAAGCTCCCCGAGATCCTGAAGACGGTGGTGCGGAACTGCAACAGGATCGCGGCGATAAAGGACATGCTCAGGACCGTCTTTCTCTACCCCGCCATGGTGCTCGTGGTGCTCTCCCTGGTCATCCTGCTGATGCTTGTCGATTTCATGCCCGCGCTGCGGGGGTTCTTCAATGTCGTGGTAAACGCCCCCGATTCACTGCCCTTGGTAACCTACTGGTCGACGAACGCTTTCCTCGGTGGCATGTTCATCTTCAGCCTCGTGATGTTGGCCTTCTGCGTCGTAGTGATTGCCGGCTTCCCGGGCCGCACGAAGGAAGGGGTCACTCCTCTCATCGTGAAGATACCGTTCCTGGGCAGGATCTTCTCGCGCTGGGTATCGGCGGTCTTCCTCCTGGAGTTCTCCACCATGCTCCGCTCGGGCATCCCCACCGTGCCCGCCCTGCGCCTGATGTCCGTCGCCTTCGAGGTGCCGCGCGTCAGGGAACAACTGGCGCGCGCCGCGGAAAAGATGTCGAGCGGCTGGGACCCGGGCGAGGTGCTGCGCGAAGTGGCTTTTCTGCCGCCGACGATACGCCTCCTGCTCTGCAGCGGCGCGAGCGATAAGCAGATATTCGAGGATGCGGGCGAGATCGCCAAGGTCTACGAGGAGGATATGAAGGCAAACCACAGGTTCTTCAAGACTTCCTTTGAAGTCACCACGCTGCTGCTCGTCGGCCTGGCCGTGGCGTCCACTTACATAGCGTTCTGGAACATGCTGACCATAGCGCAAATGGCGGGAGGACTGCAATGGTGACGGGGAAGGGCGCACCGCGGACGGTGGACGGGATGATCAAGGACGGGCTGGCGATGGCGGCGAGCGACCTCCACGTCGAGCCCACCGCAGACGGCCTGCGCCTGCGCTATCGCGTGGACGGCGTCTTTTCGCAGGAAAAGGCGATACCCCGCCGCCAGAGCGAAGGCATCGTCAACCGGCTGAAGGTAATGGCCAGGCTGGCGGTCCACCGCAACGACATTCCGCAGGAGGGAGGGATAAGGCTCAGCGCTAACGGGCGGGGCAGGGAACTGGACCTGCGCGTCTCGGTGATACCGGTGATACACGGCGAGAAAGTGGTGGTGCGCTTCTTTGACTTGCACGGCGACTTGCTGGGGATAGGGGAACTGGGTTTTGACGCTCCTGTCCAGCGAGGACTGGAGGATCTGCTCGCCGCGCGCGACGGCCTCTTTCTAGTCTGTGGTCCTTCAGGCAGCGGCAAGACCACCACGGTCTACGCGCTGGCGGGTGAGCTGGCGCGAGCGAAGAGGGAACGGGTGAACATCGTCAGTGTCGAAGATCCGGTGGAAAGGGTTATCAGCGGCGTCAACCAGACCCAGGTCAACCCGGAGCGGGGCCTGGATTACGCCGCCGCCCTGCGCGCCATCATGCGGCAGGATCCGGAGATCATTGTCGTGGGCGAGGTGCGCGACACGGAGACCGCCCAGGCGGTATTGAGGGCCAGTTTTACCGGGCACCTGGTCATATCCACGCTCCACTGCGGCCGTGCCGCCGAGGCGGTAAGGCGGCTCGTGGACCTGGGGCTTTCCCCCGCGCTGCTCTCTACTTCCCTGCGCGGTGTACTGGCCCAGCGCCTCGTGAGGACTTATTGTGGCGAGTGCCGCGGCAAGGGCTGTGCCGCTTGCCTGGATACGGGGTTCAAAGGCCGCACGGCATTCGGCGAATACCTTGATTGCTCACGCGGTGAGATCAGGCGCCTCGTCTGCCGTGGCAGTGATCCTGCTGCTATCGAGCGGCGCGCGCGGCGCAAGGGATACCGTGTGCTTCAGGAAGCGGGACGGCAACTGGTAAAGGGAAAGGTAACCGCGAAGCGGGAGTTTGAACTGTCGCAGGAGGGCTAAGATGAATAAGAGAAGAGTCAGCGGGGCGCACGCGAAGAAGGGGCGGAAAAAGAAGTTCAGCAGGCAAGGGCTGTGGACCATCCTGGGGGTGGTGTGGCTGGGCGGACTGGTGTTTGCTTTCCTCGTCATTGACGACATAGACCTCGTCGAGCGACTCTTCGGGGCCTCGCTGGCCCTGTTGGTGATTTTCGCCTGGGTGGCGGCACCCATCTATCTCGCCAAGAGCATCAGCGTTCTCGGGCCGGACCTTGAAGAAGTGTTCTTTTTTGCCCAGCAGATGTACTTCTTCACCAAGCGTGGTTTCAATACCGTCGAGGCGATGCGCTTGATAGCTGACGAGATGAAACGGAAGAGGATAAAGGCCGCGGTCGCCGACGCCGCCGATAACGTGGAGCGGGGAGAGAAGCTGTCGCAAGCCCTGGCCAGGCATCCGAGGTATTTCGACGAGCGCTTCATCGCCGCCGTGCAGGCGGGAGAGAACAGCGGCCGCCTCGCCGAGTCATTCTACCTGCTCAAGGAATGGGCGAATTCTCTGAGGCGGCACTCCAACCTGCTCTCCGGCGCGGTGATATACCCGCTCTTTGTGGCGGCGATCGCTTTCCTCGTGGTGATGTTCCTTCTCACCAAGGTGGTGCCTACCTTCGGCTCGGTGTTCGCGAGCTTCGGCACGGCTCTGCCGCCTCCCACGGCTTTCCTCATAGGCCTCTCTAATGTATGCAGCCAGTATTGGGCGATAATTCTCTTAGTGCCTGTGCTATTGTTCGTGCTGTTTCTCCTCATCCGCAGGCGCGCGCCGCTCTTGTGGAAGAAGATCCTGTGGATGGTGCCGGTGGCGAAGGAGATCGACAGCGTCTATTCGCTGGAACGTTTCAGCGCCTACCTGGGCCTGCTGGTGGGTTCCGGCGTGCCCCTGGTGGAGGCCCTGGGGGCGGCCGCTCCCGCCGCCGGCCCGTTCTACGCGCGCCAGGTCAAGACGGTGACCGGTAAAGTGTCCGCGGGAAGGTCCCTTTCCGCGGCACTGCGCGAAAGCGGCGGCTTCCCGGAATTGATGGAGTGGTATGTGCAGACGGGGGAGGAGTCCGGTGACCTGGCCACCAGCTTGAAGGAGCTCTCCGAGGCCTATTACGAGAAGTACAACAGCAAGGCCGAGCTGGTCATCCAACTGGTGGAGCCGTTGCTGATAGTGACGCTGGGAATAGCAATAGGGTTTATCATCATCGCGATGTTCATGCCGATGTTCGCGATGGGGGATATGGTTTCATGAGCGATACGCGCAAGGAGCGTAAATCACAGCAGGGCGCTTCCCTGATCGGCATGCTGATATCGATACTGATCCTGCTGATTATGCTCAGCGTCACCTTCCGTGGCATCACGGCGATGATAAAGAACAACCGCGCGACGCGGCAGAGGACGCTCGCCGTGCTCGTGGCCCAGGACAAGCTCGAGGAGTTGAAGATGGCGGAGAAGATGCCTCGGGATGGCAGGCATATCTTTGCCCCAGCTCCTGCCTACAAGGGAACGCTGGCGGCGGCGAAACCCTACTACGAGATAGAGCGGGACGCCGGGCTGGCCAAGGTAAAGGTGGTCGTGCGTTGGGGGCGGGCCGCGGGGCAGAAAGTGGTGTTGAGCACACTGGTCAATCGTTAGAGGTATCAAGAACATGCTGGCAAGAAGCGTGGCACAGTCAAAGCAGAGAGGTTTCACGCTTATAGAGCTGATGATCGTCTGTGCGATACTGGGCATCATCATCTGTTCCATGACTAACGCTGCGCGCACCCTCTCCCTCTCCCTCTTCGCGGACCGCGAGATGATGGCGATGGAGCGCGGTTGCCGCGCCGTGTGCCAGGCGGTCGGCGATGACGTGCGGCAAGCGAAGAGCCTGAAATCCACCCCCGCGCGCTTGGCTGCCGCGCCCCTGGTGCTCGTGCTTTACTCGGGGGAGAAGGTGACCTACCGTCTGGCGGGGGGCGAACTGAGAAGGACCAGCTCCCTGCGCGGCAAGGAAAAGAGGGAGTGGCTCCTCGCCACCGGCGTCAAGGATTTCCGCATCGACTACAAGCGCCGGGGCAAGCGGATGATCGGTATCAACTATGCCTACACTATTGGCAAGAGGGAAGAGCGACGGTTCACCGGACAAGTGTGCAGGCAGAGGTAGAGAATGAAAGAGCAACAGGGCTCAGCCACTATCTTGCTGGTGATAGCCATCGGGCTCATGGCCGGCGGCCTCGTGTTTCTGAACCAGTCATTTCGCAGCGTGAAAGACTCCCGGGATTTCCAGCGCGCGACTGCCGCCTACTACGCCGCCGAAGGTGGGATGCAAAGGGCCATCGCAGGCATAGAGAAGTCGGCGTATTCCGCGCGGGATACCGGCAGGCTGGGGGACGGGCTATACGAGGTAAGCGTGAAGAAGGAGGGGGAGGGATACCGCGTCACCGCGCGCGGCTATTACCATCCCTCCCGCGTCAGGAACATCAAGAAGGCCGTGGCCGCCCTGCGCAGCAAGGGGGGGCACTACAAGAACGTAATAGAGGCGTCGGGCGTTCTTTCCGGCGGCCGTTTCAAGCTGGAATCCTTCCGCAAGATCCCACGGCGATACTAGGCGGGGCATTTCCCTTGACGTGTCCATGCCAAAGCACTATATTCCAAATGCTAATGCCTAGACTCGGACTGATAGTATTGGTATTTGCCTTTGCCTCGGCCTGTCTCAACGCATCGACCATCAGACGCGGCGACGTTGTCTTCATGTATTTCCCCGAGGACGCGGCGCTCTATGCCCAATACGGCGGCACCATCCAGGGCTGGGGCGGACACCCCAAGGAACGGGCTGGCCACAGCTTCAACTGGTGGAAGAAGAAGGTGGACGGGGCGCGTGCCGCGGGGCTTAAGTTCGTGGCCAGTGTCGACTACCGCGTTGATTTCAAGGGCTTCATCGACATGTTCTCGGACAGTTTCATGCAAGCCGCCTGCGTCGACCTGGACGGCAAGCCGATTCGCGTGCCCTGGCTGATGGACCACGACTACGAGGGGCGCAAGGCCTGGGATTGGTGCACCAACAACCCAGACTACAAGGCCTACCTGGATGAACAGGTGACGCGTATCTGCGGTGTTCCCATAGACGGCCTGCATATCGACGATTACTCTGGTACTTCGTCTACTACTGCGTACAGGGGCGGATGCTTCTGCCGCCATTGTATGGAAGGATTCCGTGGCTATCTTAAGAACGCCCACTCGCCGCCCCAACTCAAGTCGATGGGGATCAAGGATATCAGGAGCTTTGACTACGGTGCATTCCTGCGCAGCAGCGGCTGGACTACCCAGCGCCTGAAGCAGGAACGCTGGAAAGCCCCCCTGAGAGAGGAGTTCCAGGACTTCCAAAACCAGAGGATGCTGGAGAACATCAGCGCTACTTTCGCCCTCGCCGAGAAATTGCAGGGCAAGCGCTTGATCAGGAGCGTTAACTCGGCGGCCAACAATCCCCTGGCGCTTCTGCCTGCCCCCCACATCACCAACTTTTGCGGCGAGGTGCCGCAGGCAGGGGAAACGGGCAAGGTATCGCTGGCGCCGGTCTACGTCTACCGCCTCGTGGAGGGATTGGGACGCATCCAGACCGCCACCGCCTCGGGCGGTGATTGGGCCTGGGCGAAGGCCAACGATAAGCCGGGGTTGGTGCGCTGCTGGATAGCCCAGGCCTATGCTTATGGCAGTGTCTTCATGGCTCCAAACCACCAATGGTGCCACACGCCCGAACTGGGAACCCACTGGTGGGACCCCGCCCCGGCCAGTGTCGCGCCGGTGACGAAGTTTGCCGTGGATAACCGGCGCCTCTTGGACGGTTACAGCACGCTGGCGAACTTGGCGCTGATCTACAGCAAGGAGAACTACAAGGAAGTGAAAGAGGCAGCGGTCTTGCTGGCCAAGGACAATATCCCCTACGCCATGCTTGTGGCGGGGGACGAGGAACTACCCGCGCGGCTCACGCCTGACCTGCTCTCCTGGTACGAATACCTGGTGAAGAGCGAGAAGCCGCTTCCCCCGGGCCAGGGGGAGCTGGTGGGGAGGTCGGAGAAGCCGCTGGTCTACTACGATGCCCTACCGCGCGAGGTGCGGCGGCAGGTGAAGGTGGAAGGCTCCAAGAAGGTGCGTGTTTCACTGCGTTTCAACCGTTCACAACCGTCCGCGCCTCTCGTCTGCCACCTGCTCAACCAGGACTACGACCTGAAATCGGACGACGTCAAGCCCGTCAATGTTAGCGTGATCCTGGACGAAAAGTTCCTCAAGAGAGCCAGGGTGGTCACGCCGCAGTTCGCCATCCTGCACCAGCCGGGGCAGGAACCGCAGCGCCTGCAACTGACGCGAAGCGGCAGTGGCATAAGCTTTCGGGTGAGAGAGCTGGGGGTATGGGGGATTGTGGAATTGAAATGAGTCACGTGTCACGCGTCACGTGTCGCGACAGAACATGAAACGGGACACGAGACGCGCGACCCGAGACAGGAGAGAAGATGAACGTACCACTAAAAAACCCAAAACCAGACATCGAAGCGTTCCGCAAACTTATCAAGAGAGAGGACGAGCCTAGTCGCGTCCACTTCGTCGAGCTCTTCTGCGACTACGCCATAATGGACCACGTCTGGAAGAACTGCTTCGAGAAGGAGTGGCTCAAGCAGGCCAAGGACGACGCGGACGGACAGAAGACCTACTGGCTGAATTACATCGAGTTCCAGCGGCGCATGGGCTACGATTTCATCCGCGTCTCGGGCGGCCTGGACTTCACTGAGCAGAAGAAACGGGTGGCGGACGACACCGCCGATGGCGCCACGGGCAAGCGCCACTGGGTGGAGGAGGGCACGGGCCCCATCGCTTCTTGGGAGGAGTTCGAGAAATACCCCTGGCCGGACGCGCAGGCGCCCTTGCCCTGGTACTACGAGTTCGTCGCCGAGCACCTGCCCGAGGGCATGGGGCTCTTCGTCTGCCCCACGAGCGGCTTCCTGGAGGTGCCGATGAACGACCTCTTGGGTTTTCAGAACATGTCGATGCTGATGTTTGATGACGCCAAGCTGGTGGACGCGGTATTTGCAAAGGTAGCGGAATTGATCAAGGGCTTCTACGCGAAGTGCCTGGGCTTGCCCAAGCTCGCGGGTATCTTCCAGGGCGACGACATGGGCTTCAAGACCTCAACGATGATATCGCCCGACGACTTGAGGCGCCTGGTGTTTCCCCACCACAAGGAACTGGCCAAGACGGCACACGACAAGGGCCTGCTCTATATACTGCACGCCTGCGGCAACCTGGAGGGGGTGATGGGCGACTTGATAGACGACGTGAAGATAGACGCCAAGCATTCCTATGAAGACGCCATCCAACCTGTGGCCGAGTTCAAGAAGAAGTACGGGGACAAGGTTGCCGCGCTCGGCGGCGTGGACATAGACAAGCTCTGCCGCCTCGACGAGAAGGCGTTGCGCAAGTACGTGAAGGATATCCTTGATGCCTGCCAGCCGGGCGGCGGCTTCGCCCTGGGCAGCGGCAATTCCGTTGCGAATTACGTTCCGCCGGAGAATTACCTTATAATGATGGACGAAGGTACGATGTGGAGAGGATAACTACTTAAGAAGCTCGGAACTCGGAATACCGAATCGCATCGGAGTAGACCATGAAACACGAGCGACTAGCGACTAGCGACGAGCGACAACCGGTGGTGCCAATTAGAACTCTCACACTGCTCACAATAGCCCTCTTGCTGTCAGCAACCAGCTTCGCAACACTCACTCCCGACGACAAAGGCCGCATCCGCCAGGGCCCTCACGTCTTCTATCTCGACGATGACGGCGGCCTCGCCATGCGATATAAGGATGTAACGCTCTTCAATCGCGGCGGCTTGTTCGGCGACCATAAGGGGAAGTACATCAAGTTCATGGACTGCGCCGATAAGAAAGTGGTGAGGGAAAAGGGCAAGACCACCTTCAGCTTCCGCGTGCCCAACGGCAGCGTGCGCTTCGTGCAGACCACGTCTATCGAGGAGGGCAAGATAAGGGTGGAGATCGTGCGCCACGGCGCCTGGTCCGAGGATGAATGGATCAGTTACCAGATACTGTTGCCGCGCCAGCTCTACGGCAAGGGCAGCTACGTCGCGGACGGGGTGAAGGGCTCTTTCCCTG
>CBDVCL010000016.1:0-12486 GCA_965372475.1 uncultured bacterium
TGGCATATACCGTTGCTGATTTGCTCTTCCTAAAGATAGTATTCCCAAGTAATACCAGCGCCAAGTTGATCCCTGAGAGAGAGGGCCCAATGGTTGCTTTCAACATTGTATTTTGAATCTATATGATGATCGTGAAGAGGACATTGAAGATGAATGGTCGCCGGTTACGATTTCTTTTGGCTGGGTTGGCGCTGATGACAATGCTCAGCTGCAAGAACGTCAACGAACCTACTTATCCCACCTATTATAGCTGGGTCAAAGCGGTCGACAGTGCACCCTTTTCTCCCAGGCACGGGTCAGACATAGTGATCTTCAATTCAAAGATGTGGCTCTTTGGCGGCGGAAGCTTTTCGGATATCTGGAATTCTCCCGACGGAATCAATTGGACAATGGTCACAAATTCTGCTGCTGACGGCAATTGGCGTGGTGCTTCTGTTTGCGTTCATAACGGCAAGCTATGGATAATCGGTGGAGGAAATGTCGTCATGAATTCGGACGAGGTATGGTCCTCGCCAGACGGAGTTGCGTGGACACTAGAGACGAATTCACCAGGTTGGATTGGCAGAGAAGATCACACTTGCGTATCCTTTAACGGCAAGTTATGGCTCATTGGCGGCGATAGCTGGGTGATCTGGGATTATCTCGGCGACGCATGGTCCTCGACTGATGGTGTCACTTGGACCGAGGAGCTATCATTAGGGCCCTTCGGGCAAAAGACATCACATCAGTGTTTCGTCTTTAAGGGGAAAATGTGGCTGGTAGGTGGATATTCCCCTACTTCGGTCGGCTCTTTTTGGCATACCAGTGATGGTGTGAACTGGGCACAGGGAACGGAACCATATCAACTTGGCTACAGTGGGATTGAAAACGGCAGGTGGTGGTTCTTTATGCATAAAATGGCTCCGGAATACGGAGACAGAGAAGATGCTGTCTACCATTCGACTTCCGGCAATGATTGGACAAAGCTCAATGTTTGGTTGCCTGCGCAAAGAGACAACGCTGGTGCCGGCTGTGTGTTTAATAACAGGTTATGGCTAATTGGTGGCTCAATCAATTATACGTACTTGAATGACATATGGTATTTGGATATTCCACTCTAGAACATCGATTACGACAGCCCAAGATGACGGGGCCAGGTCTTCATGAAAGTGAGAAGAAAGTCGAGCTGGCTGGCCTCATCGATATTGGCAGTGGGCCTGGTTTCCGTGAGCGGCAGTGCTTCTGCGGCGGCACCTAACTCAAGGTAGCGGCGGGAAGAACCTGCCGCTGCCTTGGTCTTTGTGTTATGGATAAGGTAGAACTTGGCAAGACAGGATTGCGCGTGAGCGTGATGGGTCTTGGCTGCGGCGGGCACAGCGGCCTCGGCCTGCGCGCGGGAGGCGATGACGACAACGCCATAGCGGTGGCGCGCCGTGCCTTCGAGCTGGGCGTGAACCTGGTGGACACGGCGGAGGGCTACGGCACCGAGGAGCACATCGGCAAGGCGATCAAGGGCCTGCCGAGGGGGGAACTCGTGCTCGCTACCAAGCTCTCCTTCAAGCATAAAGAGGAATGGAAGGACGAGACGCGCATCCGCGCCAGCGTCGAGGGCAGTTTGCGTAAGCTGGGCACGGATTACATAGACGTCTACCAGCTTCATGGCCGGAGGATGGGGGATTATGAGCGCGCCCTGGATGAAACATACGCCGTGCTCGTGAAGCTGAAAGAGGAAGGCAAGATACGCTTCATTGGCGTGAGCGAGATGTTTGGGGGCGACAGCAAGCACGAGATGCTGTCGCGCGCTGTGGCGGACGGAGTATGGGATACGGTGATGGTCGGCTTTAACCTATTCAATACGTCGGCGCGCGAGCGTGTGCTAAAGGCGACTCGCGAGAAGGGGATCGGCACCTTTTGCATGTTCCCGGTGCGCCAGGCACTCACCGCCCCCGCCAAGCTCGTGCAGTATCTGGAGAAGTGCTTCAAAGAGGGCGCGCTGAAGCGCGATGATTTCGATATGGAGAAGCCGATGGGGTTCTTGACGGCGGATGGCGTCGCGGCGTCATTAGCGGAAGCGGCTTACAGGTTTTGCAGGCACGAGCAGGGGCTGGATTCCATCCTCATCGGCACCGGTTCCACCGAGCACCTTGAAGAGGACGCCAAAGCGATAGCCATGCCGCCGTTGCCAGACAGGGTGCTGTCCAAGCTGGAAGAGCTCTTCGGTGGCCGGGACGACCTTACCGGCGATATCGGTTGGGATTAACGATGTAGATAGGTGACTGTCAGCGGTGACTGTCACCGTGACCTTCGTGGTATAATGTGTGCCAAGGATGGTCTTGGCCGAAGTGGTGGAATTGCACTGGCCACTGTGTTATATCTTAATTGAAGATGACGGGGCCAGGTCTTGACATTTGACATTCCCAGAACACGGCACAAGATGAGAGAGCCCTGAGGGGCTCTTTTCTGTTTGTGGTATAATCTAAGCAGCGGTTGCGCCGGTCCGCCGTCGTCAGTGCTTAAGGAGCGTCAATGCGGGACGGTTCGTAGCTGGTGCAGTCAGACGGGAAATGCTTTCCGAAGCTAAAATGGATGGGGGTCTTTCGGGAATCACGAGGTGGGATGGTATCAGGAGTGCCGGGGTGGGGGGTCACGGGGTGGGGGGTCAGAGTTGAGTTGATTAAGTTAACTGATAACAACAAAGGCGCTCTAATTGAGCACCTTAAGTTTGACCCCTAAACCCTTTTTGGTAGGGAGATACTGCGTGGAGCAGAGAATGGTTCGCATCTTGGTTATTAACGGTACCCACAGAAGCCAGCGCCAGGCTTGGATGCCCCGTGTTACCGAGGGCGGCCCTGAGCACTGTGAGAACTATTCTCCGCCCCCGGTAATAACATCTAATCCATAGGATGATCAAATGAACGCTGACGTCTATTCAAAGGTATTCGGCTCTTTCATCGGCAACGCTATAGGCGACGCCTTCGGCGGAGCGGTGGAGTTCTTCACGGCGGACCAGCTCAAGGCGGTGACGGGGTCCGACTGGGTGGCGGACTTTCTTCCCTATGGGGAGGATTTCGAGGTGCACCCTTTGGCTATCTGGGAGGTCCCCGCGCCGCGCGGCACGGGGACGGACGACACCCGCAACAACCAGCTCTTCGCGGAATGCGCCATAAACGCCAAAGGGGAGATGAGCGCCAAGCTGTTAGCCGAGGAACATATCAGGCGCTGCCAGGACCTGAAGAAGTACTACCCGCGCCACCCCGACCTGGCGAAAAAGCACTTCGGGGGATATTTCGGCCGCGCCTGTGTGGCGGCGGGCAGGGAGGAACTGCTTGAAGGTAAGCGCGAGAAGGACGTTAACAGGCACGGCAACGCGAGCCCGTCGCTGATGGGTATGATATCGACCGCCCCGGCGGGGCTAATGCGTCCCGGTGACCCGGAAGCGGCTTACCGCTTGGCGTTCGAGTGCTCTTTCCTGGATGTCGGCTATGGCCGCGACGCCACCGCGATGATGGCGGCAATGGTGAGCGACGCCGCCGGGGGAGGGAAAGAGCCGGTGAAGACGGCGCTTGAGGTCGACCCGTTTCGATACCGTAAGGGGAGGGTAATGGGGCGGGCGATCAGGGGGGCCCTTGCCGCCTGCGAGGAAGCGAAGGACGAAAGGGCGCTGGTGGACTCCCTGGCCGCGCCCGAGGGGGACCCCGATGTCTTTAATCCGGTAGAGGTGCTCGGCCTTGCGGCGGCAGCAATCCATTTCACCGGTGGCGACCCGGTGCGGTCGATCGTGATATCCGCCAATGGACGCGAGCTTGACGGGAAGGGAAAGCTGGTCAAGCTGCGGGACGTTGACTGTATCGCGGGAATAGCGGGTGCGATAGCGGGCGCGCTCAGCGGGCCGGAGGGGTTCCCCTCCGACTGGGTGGAAGATGCCCTGAAGGCGAACAAGGACGCCTACGGCATAGACCTGGAGAAGAACGCGAAGAAGTTTGCCGAAAGCGCGGTGCGCAGCGGGTAGCGTGGCTTCGGTCATTCGCCTTTTCGAAACAAGAGCTCCGGGCCGCTGAATGTCTGTGAATCATTCCCCCAGCGGTCGACCGCCGGGGTTCTGAATGACATAGCGCGGTCGACACCTGTGGCTCTCGGAGCTCTTCATTATCTGCCTGTGTTATTTCAGTTCTGTCAATGCCCAGTTTACCGTCGACATGGTGATCAGCTGTACGCGCCCGTAGGAATCGACGAGATAGTGCGTAGGCACGACACCATAGCCCGTCTGGGCGTAGCTATCCAGCTTTGCCGTTCCATCAGCGACGGGAATCTCGATCTGGCCAGCGTAGCGCAAGGTCTGATCGCTGCGCAAGGTTGAATCGTCGAGCATGTCAAACGTTAGAGGTTTCGATTTAAGTTCACCGGAAGAAAGCAGGCCCAGCAGGGCCCAGCGGCCTATCAAGGGATTAGCTGTCGAGTGCTGCTGCGTCCAGGACTTGGATTTGACAACCATGGCTTTGCCGTCCCAGCTGCCCTTCTCGGTGAAATGCGTTTCCGGGATTTCCTCCATGGTGGAATCAAGCGTCCAACTCGAAGTCGCATTCAACTCGCCGCGGCATTTCAGCTCTGTCTTCACAATACTCCGGGGAGTCTTGGGGCGTAGCACGCGGCTATCAGTAGTACGGTATGTGGAGTCTGAAAAAGCCACATCAAGCGATCCCTTGACGGAGTTCCTCTCCCATTCACTACCGCCTCTGCAATAGACCAACGAATACCTGGCAGTGAACGGCTTGCTCATCGTCCCCGTAGATACGGGGTTGTACTTCTTCAAATGCTCGGTAACCGGTTCGATAGCGGCAGGCTCGGTATAGGTGATCTTCGTACCGCTACGGATGCCCTTCCTGCCGGCTTTCTTCTTTTTCTTCTTGATACGCTCAGCGGCGAGAAGGGGCAGATATCCCTGTGTGCTGAGAATGGTAGCCGTAGTTATCTGTAAGAACTCTCTTCGGTCCATTGCTATGCCTCCTTCCGAATCTTACTGTAATAATCAAGGTAGACCTGATACGGCTTCCGCTTATCCTTGGGCCCGCTAGCGGGACACAATTCGAGCTTGTCGAGATACTCCAGCAGGTGCTTCTTATGTTTTTCTATGACAGTCTTGCCCTTCGAGCTTTCCGACAGGTCCTTCATCTCCAGGGGGTCGGATTCGATATCAAACACCTTGACCGGGCCGTCACAATAGAAGATGGTTTTGTACTTCGCGTCACGAACCCCGACCTTTCCGTCACCAAGGAAGGATTCACCGACGACGTATTCGTGCCAATCGTCGGACTTCTTGCCCTCGACTAGCGGACGAAGGCTCTTGCCGACAGTCATCTTTGGCAGCATCGGCACCCCGGCGTAATCACAGATCGTTGCCGGAAGGTCAACGGCGATAGAGAGATGTTCATTGTCCTCTTTGCCTTTTGACATCCCACCCGGAGGAATGATGATCGTTGGCACCCGCCAGGCCTCTTCTTCCATATAGCCCTTGCTGATATTTCCATGGAAACCGAGCCCGTCTCCGTGGTCGGAGCTGAATACGACAACCGTATTATCGGCGAAGCGTGAGTTGGCCAGCGCATCGTACAGGCGTCCGATCTCGGCATCGACCATCTCGACCCAGCGATAGTATATATAGATGTAATACTGCCAATCCTGCTCGCTCCAGTCGCCAACTCGACCACCTCTCTTGGGGGGAGCGAAGTTTTTCGGCAGAGGGGGGAGTTTCTCCGCGATCTCTTTGGCAAACCGGAACTTGCCCTGCCCCCCCGCGGCACCGGCAGTGTAACAGCAGTCATGCGGGTTCAAGAATCCGGCATTGAGAAAGAATGGCTTCTTGCTCTTGTAGTTCTCCAGGAATCCCATGCAGGCCCGGGCAACCGTACCATCTTGCTCTTCACCCTTGCCCGTATTGCTAGAGATGATCTTGAAGCTCTCGGCCACATCGCGCCCGGAGACGTGCCATTTACCGGAATAGACAGATTCGTAATCACCGTGCTTGCTGAGCCATTGCCCGAGATCAGGGATCTCAGGCAGCATCGGGCGACCGTTGGTGACCACGCCATGCTCGCTGGACATCCTGCCGGTATACCAACAGGCCCTGGCTGGGCAGCACTGCGGCATCGCGGAATAGCTGGCGCGGAAAGAAACGCCGTCATTGGCCATCCGGTCCATCGCGGGGGTCTTAACATACGGATTACCATAGGCACTCATCGCCTCAAAGTGCATCTGGTCTACATGAATAAATAAGATATTTGGTCGTTTAGTCATTCTAGTAGATACCTCCATTTTTGCACATAATCACTCCTGCTCCGGAGGAGCAAAAGATAACACAGGGGTCCTGCCTCCGCTGCGCGGAGGCGGTTCAACGAAGGGAAGTCAAAGCCAGCCCTTCGCCTCACTGCGTTCGCTTCCACCTTCGCCGAGGCTACGGCGGACAGGCAGGGCATGTCACCCTGAGCCTGTCGAAGGGTCAACTCGCCTTCATATTGTCTGGGCAGCCCTGAGCTACATCTCGCCAGCGAAGGGCTGCCCATGAGCGAGCGGTAGCGAGTCGAATGGTGCCGAAGCCCGGAGTTGAACCGGCTTCAATATCACTCCTGCTCCGGAGGAGCAGAAGATAACACAGGGGTCCTGCCTCCGTTGCGCGGAGGCGGTTCAACGAAGGGAAGTCAAAGCCAGCCCTTCGCCTCACTGCGTTCGCTTCCACCTTCGCCGAGGCTACGGCGGACAGGCAGGGCATGTCACCCTGAGCCTGTCGAAGGGTCAACTCGCCTTCATATTGTCTGGGCAGCCCTGAGCTACATCTCGCCAGCGAAGGGCTGCCCATGAGCGAGCGGTAGCGAGTCGAATGGTGCCGAAGCCCGGAGTTGAACCGGCTTCAATATCACTCCTGCTCCGGAGGAGCAGAAGATAACACAGGGGTCCTGCCTCCGTTGCGCGGAGGCGGTTCAACGAAGGGCATACTTATTTGAGCAGTAGAACAGTAGAGCAGTAGACCGCAGGCTCAGTTATACCACCTGCTCACCTGTTCGCCTGCTCTGCTCTTCGTGCAAAGCACGAAGAGCTGGTGCCGAAGCCCGGAGTTGAACCGGGACGGGGATTGCTCCCCAGGGGATTTTAAGTCCCCAGTGTCTACCATTTCCACCACTTCGGCTTTTTTGCGAACCATCAATATCATAACATATCGAGGCTTCGCAAAAAAGCCGGCCGCCATAGTCAGCGTTTCTTCCCGTCGAAGTAACGAAAGAAGAAACGTTGACGACGGCGGCCCCGCCAGATCTATCTTTCGCTTATTATACCACAAACACGAAAGAGCCCGTTGCGGGCTCTCGATTCAACGGCCGTGGGGTTTGCCGTTCTAACTCATTGTCCGTGCTTCTCTATCGCCTTGATGTAATGGGCGTCGGGGTGGACTCCTACCATCCGTTCCAGCACCTTTCCCTGCTTGATGAAGACCACCGTGGGCAGGCCGGTCACGCCGTAGGTGTTGGCGACGTTGCTGACCTTGTCGATATCAATGCTGTAGAAATCTATCTTGTCCTTGTGTTTCCCGGCTATCTCGTCGAGCTTCGGCGCGAGAACTTTGCACGGCCCGCACCAAACGGCGGAGAAGTCGAAGGCGAGCAGGCGGTCGCCGCTCTTAGCCACCAGCTTGGTGAATTGCTCTTCGCTATCTATGCCCGTGATGTTCTTCGCCAGGTAGGCGCGGTGATGAGAGGAGAGGCAAAGATGCGGCGATCTATCCATCAAACACCTGTATGCATTTAGCACACCGAGCACGCCAGTGGCAGCAATAAGCAAAGAGATGGTTGCGCTCTTTAGAGCAGCGCGCCGCTTACCCATAAAGAGCAAACAAGTGGCGGCCATAAGAGACGCAAGGATTACTATGGGTACAATGTAGAGCAAGACTCCTGAAAGAAGCAAAGAAAGCGGGAAATACATCGATACAAGAAGAAGAGCCGTCAAGGCAAGAGAAAGCCCGGTGTGCCAGACGATACTATTGACATAGTGTGAGCGCTTGATGATACTCTTCAGCCAGCACTCTGCCGCCGTGGGCAGGATCAAGGAAAGGGCAGCAATCGTTATGTAGACCAGGAGGAGGTCCCCGATAAACCAATTGTTGAATTTGGTGAAAACGTAGTAGGCTACAGTGGTGGGGAGCGCAATCGCCAGGAACATCACGAGGCGGCGACCGATGAACGGGTAGTCGGTGAGGGGCTTGCGTCCCTTTGGCTTCCGCTTGGCTTTGCGCGGCATCTCACTCGCCTCTGACGAGGCTGTCCTCTATGAACTTGCCCAGCAGGGAGGAATCGTCCTTTGACACGTCGAGGAACTGGAGACCTAAGACGTAGCTGTATTCCACGTCCAGCGATAGGTCCTGGGCGGGCATCACCCAGATGACCTTGGCTTCGGCGAGAACTTTCCGTTCACTGCCCAGGTCTATGGTTATCTTGAGATGGTCGCCGATCTGCGCCTTGTGCTGGGAATAGACGCGCACACCGCCCTTTGATATGTCGCCGCTCTTACCGGGCTTGAGGTCGCGTTCTCCCGTGAACTCGCAGGTGACGTCGAGCGCCATCTTGAAGCGCGTCTGCTTGCGGCGTTCTTTTTCTGGTTTTGGCATCGTCGCCTCCTAGCCTAAATCTACACCTGCACGCGGGAAAGTCAAGGTGTTAACGGCTTTGACCACCAAGACACCAAGGCACCAAGGGCAACCGAACGCACCTTGTTCTTTGGTAAGGCCGGGTTCTCTTCTTCGTTCAGCGGGGAGCACTTGTTGGTCTCATCGCCGTGCTCACATGCCAACGGGCGGCACCAAGGTAGAAGAGGCACCAAGAGGAAAAAGTGGGCCGCCCGCCGCCGTCGCCCCCGTGCCTTTCTGCCGAAAGGCAGAAACGGGGGCCGACTATGGCGGGTCCGGGCTAAGGCGAGAAAAGTGGGCCCGGAGGGTTGACAAATGAAAAGGGGTATGTTAAATGTATAGTATACGGTTAACACGCTCATAAGAAACAGGAGGGATGCTATCGAAACGTAGAGAAAGGAGGCGTGCTATGTCAAGGAGAAGGAAGGGATTCGGTAGAGAACTGCTCGTCTTCCTCGCGCTGGTGCTGATGTTCACGTTCTTCCTGCCGCTGATCAGCGGCTGCAACTTCGAGTGCATGCGTGAACGTGTCGCGCCGGTGGTGATTGACCCGGTTATCGAGCCGGCGGATGAAGCTGCTGTGGACACGGGGGAGTTAACGGACTTGCCCCTGCTGACGAAATGATCTCTATCAGGCAAATCGATTGAGGCCCGCCGCAAGCGGCTCCAGGGCAAAGGGAGCCGCTCCTGCCGGAGTGTATCTGTTTGTTCCCAGAAAATATCTCAACGAAGGTGCTATAATGATTCCGTAGTGTCTGGTTGCCGGGGACCAACGACTCTGGACTCTGGACTTAGGACTCTGGACTGCAATATCATGACCACAGAAAAAAGCAAAGACTTCATACGCCAGATGGTAGAGGCCGACCTGGCTTCGGGCAAGCACAAGAGCGTCGCCACGCGCTTTCCTCCCGAGCCGAACGGCTATCTGCATATAGGCCACGCCAAGAACATCGCCATCAACTACGGCATCGCCAGGGACTACAAGGGCACCTGCAACCTGCGCTTCGACGATACCAATCCCGAGAAGGAAGAGCAGGAATACGTGGACGCGATCATCGAGGATTGCAGGTGGCTCGGCTTCGACCCGGGCGAGCGCATCCATTACGCCTCCGACTACTACGGCAAGACCTATGAGTATGCCGTGGAGCTTGTCAAAAAGGGCCTCGCCTACGTAGACGATTTGACGGCGGAGCAGGTGCGGCAGTACCGCGGCACGCTCACCGAACCGGGCAAGGACTCTCCCCACCGCGACCGCTCGGTAGAAGAGAACCTGGACCTATTCGCGCGTATGAAGCAGGGGGAATTCAAGGACGGCAAGCGTATCCTGCGCGCCAAAATAGATATGACGCACGCGAACATGAACATGCGCGACCCCGCCATCTACCGCATCAAGCACGCCTCGCATCCGCGCACGGGGGATGAATGGTGCATCTACCCGATGTATGACTTCGCCCATCCAGTCGAGGATGCTATCGAGGGCATCACCCACTCACTGTGCTCGCTGGAATTCGAGGACCATCGTCCTTTATATGATTGGGTACTGGACCACGTTTCGGTGGATTGCCGTCCGCGGCAGATAGAATCAGCGAGGCTTGCACTGACCTATACCATCCTCTCCAAGCGCAAGCTGATCAAGCTGGTGCAGGAGGGGCGGGTGACGGGCTGGGACGACCCACGCATGCCGACCCTGAGCGGCCTGCGCCGCCGCGGCTATACGCCAGAGGCGATATGGGACTTCCTTGAGCGCATCGGCGTGGCCAAGGCCAACAGCCTCGTGGACGTGGCGATGCTCGAGCACAGCCTGCGCGAGGACCTGAACAAGCGTTCGCCGCGCGTGATGGGTGTGCTGAGGCCCTTGAAGGTGGTGATAGAGAACTATGCTGAGGGGAAGACGGAGGAACTGGCGTGCGAGAACAACCCCGAGGACGTGTCGGCGGGGACGAGGAAGGTGCCGTTCTCGGGGGAAGTATATATAGAACAGGACGACTTCCGCGAGGAGCCGCCGCCCAAGTATTTCCGCCTAAGCCCGGGCAAGGAGGTAAGGCTCAAACACGCCTATTATATCACCTGCAAGGAAGTGAAAAAGGACGCGAAGGGCGAGGTGAGCGAGCTCGTCTGCACCTACGACCCTGAATCCAAGGGTGGCGAGACACCTGACGGGCGCAGGGTGAAGGGGACACTGCACTGGGTTTCGGTAGAGCACGCGCTGGACGCCGAGGTGCGCCTCTATGACCGCCTTTTTTCAAAGGAGAACCCGGACAACGCTCCTGAAGGGAAGGACTACCTTGCGAATCTCAATGCCGATTCCATCGAGAAGCTAACCGCGTGCAAGCTAGAGCCCAACCTCAAGCAAGCCAAGGTTGGCGAGCGCTTCCAGTTCCTGCGGCACGGCTATTTCTGCGTTGATGAGGATTCGAAGGGCGATAGGCTGGTATTCAATCGCACCGTGTCCTTGAGAGATTCATGGGCCAAGATAGAGAAGAAAGGCAAGTAGGATTCGCTCCAATACCAACGTAGTGGCCGACCTCCGCGTCGGCCATTATTCTTACAATAAGGGAGCACGCGGAGGTGCTCCCCTACGCTGATATTGTAAGAGGGTAGGTATTCAATAGGACGGTGTCTTTGCGGGATACCTGGGCCAAGATAGAGAAGAAACGGGGATGAACTCCTGTGCAGTAGTGGCGGGTGTCGACCACGGGATGTATCTTGGATGGTAGCGGTCGACCGCTGGCTGGAAATCTTTCACTAAGTTCAGCGCTCAACGGCCGCCACCGCCGAAGGCGGGTATGATGGAATTGCTCGGGCTCCGCCCGAGGGGCGCCCGTGGAAGGGCGCCCCTACTGCAAGGGGAAGTCAGTACAGAACTTTGGACAGTTTTTTCCGATACTCCACCGTGATGGGATTGTCCGCCCCGAGCAGGGCAAAGATATGCACCATCGCCTCGCGCGCCACGTCATCGCGGAAGTCCTTCTTGCTCTCGACTATCTTCAGGAACTCCTCCAGCGCGGCGGCATAATCGCCGCTCGCGGCGAGACAGCAGGCGAGCGAGTAGCGCGCCGCCGGATCCTTTGGCTTCGCCTTCAGCTTCTTCTTGCTGCCGCTTAATCCTTTCGCCTTGACGCACTCCTCAGCGAAGCCTACCATGCAGAGCACGGCTTTCGCCGCCTGGTATTCACCTTCTTGCTCGCCGATGTCCTTGGCGAGTTTGCCCGCTTCCTTGGGGTTGCCGCGGGCCAGCATCAACTCGGCCAGTCGCAGCCTGGCGCGGGGGTGGGCCTTGTCCTCGGCCAGGGCCTCGCGCAGCGCCCTCTCCGCCTTTTCGAAGTCGCCCTCTGATACAAGCTTTCGCGCCTGCACCACGAGCTTGTCGGCGGGGGAAGGCGTCAGGGAAGAGAGGCGCTTTTTCAGCTCGGGCTCGGCAAGCGCGCCCGTAAACTCCTCGATGACCATGCCTTCCCTGAAGACCTTGACGTCGGGAATGCCGCTGATCTGGAAGGCATCGGACAGTCCGGGGTTCTTGTCAACGTTCACTTTTGCGAGGCAGATGTCCACGCCCAGTTTGGTGACCACGCGCTCGAGCATCGGCCCCAGCGCTTTGCAGGGGGCGCACCACTCGGCCCAGAAGTCCACGACGACTGTCTTGTCGGCGGGGGCCTCAAGGACACGCTTTTTGAAGTCGGCGTTGTCCTTGATCTCGAATACTTGAGAAGTGCCTTTATTCATCACGGGCTATTCTAGCACGAGAAGAGAGGTGGGGGCAAGGGGAAAGGTGGTCGTTTGTCGTTCGTGCTTCTTGGCGAGATGTAGGGGCGCGATTCATTACGTCCGGGAGGGAATGATGG
>CBDVCL010000017.1:0-12312 GCA_965372475.1 uncultured bacterium
TACTCCGAGACACCGGGCCCACCAAGCTTGCTCAAGCTCATGCGGCCGCTGAGAAGACCGACCGCAAGGCCCAGCCCATTTATCGCCAGTCCCATCCAGTACCCGAACGGCACCACTTCCAGGCCAAAGGCGGCCCGCAGGTGGTCTCCCAGGACGCCCCAGGAGGCAGACACCAGGAACACGGCCAGCAAGCTTCCCAGGAGCCCCAGGCACAGGCCCTCGAGCAGGAAGGGACCGGTGATGTACCCGCGGCTTGCCCCGACGAGGGTCAGGGCCTCTACCTCCCGGCCTCGCCCCGAGAGGGAGTAACTTATCGTGCCGGATACAACGACCAGGGTAGCTACAAAGAGCAGGAGCCCGACGGCAAGGCTGAACCACCAGGCGAAGTTGGCCAGCCCGAACATCCTGCCGAGCTCCTCGCGATAGGGTACCTCCTCCACCCCGGGCAAGCTCTTGAGGTAGCGTACCAGTTCCTCGATGTTGGCGCGGCCGGTCATCCCTTCCACCAGCTTCACCTGCACGGAAGCCGGCAAGGGGTTTTCTTCCAGGCTTTCCAGCAGGAGGCGAGATTCTTCGTCCTGGCAAAATTCGCGGCGGGCGTCCTGCTTGGAGAAGTAGCGCGTCTCGCGCGTGTATACGTGTCTCTCGATGCGGGCGATGATCTCGTCCCGTTCCCCCTGCTCCAGCCCATCCTCCAGAAAGACGACCAGTTCCATGCTTCCCCGCAGGGTCTGCAAGAGGTGCCCCGCGTTTTGAAGGATCACCAAGAAGAAGCCCAGCACCGACATGGAAACGGCGATGGTCAACACCGAAATCACGGCCGCGCCGGGGTGGCGCCTGATGCTCCTGGCGATCGCACGGAAGGACCAGATTATTCTGTTCAGTAATCCAAGCATTTTTTCTGTATTGGGTATTGTGTACTGAGTATTGGGTCAGCTTGAAAGCGTAATAACCCAATACCCATCACTCAATACTCAATACCTTTCTACAGCCTTGCCGTCCTTCAACTCAATCACCCTCGCCGCAACGTCAACCCGCAAGCTGGCGTCCTTTGTGCTCAGCACCGTAGTCAAGCCCTTGCCGTGCGCCTCGCGCATAACCCCCATCACCGTCTCACCTGTAGCCGCGTCCAGGTTTGCCGTCGGCTCGTCCACCAGCAGTAACTTCGGCTCGACGGCCAACGCCCGGGCCAGCATCACCTTCAGTTGTTCTCCCCGCGCCAAGTCGCCCGGCAATGCGCTCTTGTAATCAGCCAGCCCGAAGGTATCAAGCCAACGCTCGCATACGGCCTTGACCTTATGCCTGCCGACATCGCGCACCCTCAAAGCGAACGAGATGTTCTCCTCCACGCTGCGGTCGTCAAGCAGCGACACCTCTTGCGGCACCAGGCTTACCTCCCGCCGCAGCATCACGCGTTCGCTTTCATCCAGGCCCTGCAGGTTCCTTCCGGCCACGATCACCTGGCCTGAATCAGGAGCGAGAAAACCCGCGATGATACGAAGCAGACAACTCTTGCCCCGCCCGGAGTCGCCGCAGAGGATGACAAACTCCCCCGGCCGAACGCGCAGGCCCAGCTCGTTGAAGATCACGCCCTTTGCGGGAAAACTTTTCGTTAGGTGAAATATCTTGATCATGAAGCAATAACGTTGTCGCTAGTCCTTCGATTGCCCTCAGGACCCTTCCCGCCCTGAGCGAGCCCTATAGGCACTTCGCTTTCTCAGGGCGAGTCGAAGGGTCTCTCGTCGCTTGTCGCTAGTCGCTAGTGGTGTGCGAACGGTACACGAGCAACCAGCAACGGGCAACGAGCAACTGCATTGTTATTTTCCTCCGGCCTGATATTTCCGTTTCGCCGCGAGGTGGCTCGCGTAATCAACGCTGAATTCGTGCCGCCCGTCCCCGCGCGATACGAAGTAGAGATAGTCCACCTTGCCGGGATAACTGACCGCAGCCAGCGCAGCCGCGCCCGGGTTACAGACCGCACCCGGAGGCAGGCCGCGCCTCAGGTAGGTGTTGTAAGGGGAGGCGACGGCGAGGTCTCGCTCGCGCAGGCTCTCTTTCTCGTAGCCGATGATGTAACGCACCGTGGCACAGGATTCGAGGCGCATCTTCTTCTTCAAACGGTTGTGGAAGACGGCGGCGATCAAGGGCATCTCCTCCTCTACCCTTGCCTCCTTCTCCACGATCGAGGCCAGGGCCACCAGCTTCTCCACGCTCAAGCCCATCAGTGCCGCTCGCTTCTCAAAGCCGGGGGGCAACTTCTCAGAGAAGCGCTCCAGCATCATCCCCGCCAAACGCTCGTTCGAAATGCCGCGTGGCACACGGTAAGTGTCAGGAAAAAGGTACCCCTCAAGGCTGGGCGCCTTGATGCCACGGGCTCGGATGAAATCCGCGTTCTTCGCCAGGGCGAGAAAGGCATCGCCGTCCGCCAGGCCGCGCTCGCCCAGCGCGGCGGCTGTCTGCTCCAGAGTCGCGCCCTCCGGCATGGTGAATTCATGCAGGTATACCTCACCGCGCAGGAAATGCCCGAGGATATCCCAGGAGGAACTGTCCCGCCGCAGGCGGTACTCCCCCGCCTTGACCCTGGTATCCGCGCCCCGCAGGCGCCCCGCAACGCGGAAGAGAAAGCTGTTGCCGATGAGCCCGTCCTGCTTCAAACGCACGGCGATGCCGCGCAGGTTCTGCCCCTCTTTCACCTCGAAGAACCACTGCCGACTTGAAAAGGGGTGCCGCGGCAGGAAGACTGCCGCGAGGAGGAAGAGAAGGAGAACCACGACGAGCCCGGCAGAGATCCAGGCCAAGCGGTAACGCGTTATGTGCCAGATGTAGTCACGGGTGTCTGGATTCCTGCTGTATCGTCGCCTCATTTGCCTTCTCGCAGCTATGCGTACGAGTTCTTGATTATCAGTGCTGAGTTATGAGTTGATCTTCTCATCACTCATAATTCAGAATTCCTTAATTCATCCCGCTTCGCATCGAGGTAGTCCTGCAGTATCACCGCCGCCGCCACCCGGTCGGCAAGGCCGCGCCGCCGCCGTCCATCTACCCCCGCGCCCTTCAGCGTCTCTTCCGCAGCAAAGGTACTCAGCGACTCGTCCCAGCTCTCGCTCTTTATCCCCAGTGACTTCTCGAGGGAACGCCGGAAAGCCGACGCTTCCTCGCCCATCGCGCTGAGGGAGCCGTCCTCGCGACAGGCGACACCCACCACCAGCCGCACCGCGTTATACTCGGCGGCGATTTGCTTGAGGCGGGGCACTAGCGCCGCGTCGTTTGCCAGCGTGTCCAGGGCATGCGCCGTGAGCAAGTCGTCATCGGAGACAGCTACGCCCACCCGCTTACGCCCGTAGTCAATACCCAGTATCCTCATTCTCTATGCACAGATTGCACGGATTTCACAGATTCACTGAGCTATCCCCATGCCGTTTTCAATCTGTGTAATCGGCGTAATCTGTGGACCCTAGCCTTTCAGTTTGTCTTCTACTGCTTTGAAAGCGGCGTCCAGCTTGGCGGCGTCACCGCCGCCCTGCGCCATGTCTGGCCTGCCGCCGCCCTTGCCGTCCATCACCGCCACGGCCGCCTTCATCAGCGCGCCGGCGGGATGTTCTTCCGCCAGCGACTTAGCGACCATTATCAAGAGCGACGCCTTTGCGCCCGACTTCGCCGCGAGCACGATCACGCCCTGCTTCAGCTTGCCCTTCAATTCATCTCCCAGCGTCCTCAGCTCGACGACGGAGACATCCTCGAGGCACTCGCTCACCAGCTTGACGCCGCCCACCTCGCGCGCCTTGTCTATGAGTTGTTTCGAGCGGCCGGCTATGTCCAGGGACCTTTTCTTCTTCTCCCCCTTCTCCAGCGACTTTATCTTCTCCGCCAGCTGCTTGATGCGCTCCGCCAATCCCTCGCGGTTGACGCCGAGCGTGTTGCACAGCTGCCGGGTCTCCGCCTCAGCGTTCTGCACTTCTTCCACCGCCCGCTTGCCGGTAACCGCTTCGATTCGCCGCACCCCTGCGGCCACCGCGCTCTGGCCGACCAACTTGAAGAAACCGATGTCGCCGCTGCGCTTAAGGTGGGTGCCGCCGCAGAGTTCCAGCGACACCTCGCCTATGGACACGATGCGAACCTTATCCCCGTACTTGTCCTGGAAGAACGCCTTGGCGCCGGTCTCCAGCGCCTTCTTGTAGTCCTTCTCCTCGCTCTTCACTTCCAGGTTCATACGCACCAGCTCATTCACTCGCGCCTCCACCAGGCTCGTTTCCCGCGCTGAGAGGGGGCCATGATGAGAAAAATCGAAGCGCAGCCTTGCCGGTTCCACCAGGGAACCAGCCTGCTCCACGTGCGACCCGAGCACTTCCTGCAGGGCCTGGTGCAGTAGATGGGTGGCGGTATGATTGGCGGCTATCTCTTCTCTCTTCTCCAAATCGACTATTGCCTCAACGCTCTCTGCCAAGTTAAGAGGCCGATTCTTCCACTTGCCAAAATGCACGATGAGACTGTCACCGACTCTGGCTGTATTCGCAACCTCGAATTCCGCATTCCCCTTAACAGCTTTTATTACGCCCTTGTCCCCCACTTGACCGCCGCTTTCCGGATAGAAGGGAGTCTTATCAAGTACTGTAACCCAAGTATCCTTCTCGGCACCATAGTCCATCTTTACACCGCCCACTACAACCTTCGCTTTCTCTGATGTTTTTTCGTAACCAACGAACTCTGTAGCCTTGATTCCTTTTGCTTTGGCCAGCAACTCCTCTGCTACCGCCATATCTCCACTTCCCTTCCAAGCAGACCGCGCCCGGTCTCTCTGGTCTGACATCGCCCTTTCAAAGACCTTACGGTCAAAGGTCAAACCCGCCTCTGTTATCATTTCCTCCGCCAGGTCGTCGGGGAAACCATGGGTATCGTAAAGGCGGAATACCTCCTGCCCCGCCACTTCTTTCTTCTTTGCTTTCTTCGCCCCATCTATCAGCTCCTGTAGGCGCACCGTGCCGTCCGCGAGGATGGAAACGAAGCGCTCCTCCTCCCCCTTGAGTATCCGCACCGCGCGGTCCTGGTTCTTCCTCAGCTCCGGATAGATGGAGCCCCAACCCGATATCACTGCGGGAACGAGCTTGTGCAAAAAGGTTCCCGAAGCGCCCAGGCGTACGCCGTGCCGCGCGCCGCGCCGTATCACCCTGCGCAGGACATACTCCCTACCCTCGTTGCCGGGAGTAAGCCCCTCGGCGATACAGAAACAGGCCGAGCGCACGTGATCGGCGACTATACGGCGCGACACCGTGTGCTCCTCTTCCTTTCCGCCTCCCGCGAGCGACTCCACCTCTTTGACCAGCGGCGCGAACTCGTCCGTTTCAAAAACACTTGCCACGCCCTGGAGGATAGCCGCGGTGCGCTCCAGGCCCATGCCTGTATCGACGCCCGGCTTGGCCAGTGGCTTCCTCTTTCCCTTCCCGTCCTGGTTGTACTGCTGGAAGACCAGGTTCCAGAACTCGACGAAGCGGCCACAATCACAGCCGGGCTTGCAGTCTTTCTTGCCGCAGCCGCCGCCCATGTCCAGGTGCATCTCGCTGTCGGGGCCGCATACGCCTCCCTTAGGGTCGACCGGCCCCCACCAGTTGTCCTCGAGCAGAACGATCTTCTTCTCGGGGAAGCCGACGTCCCGTTTCCATATCTCAAACGCTTCCTTGTCCTCGGTATGCACACCGACCCAGATGTCCTTTTCGGGGATCTTCAGTTCTTCGCGAACGTACTCCCAGCCCCAGGTTATCGCCTCCTTCTTGAAGTAATCCCCGAAGGAAAAGTTGCCCAGCATCTCAAAAAAAGTATGGTGGCGCGGCGTTCGGCCGACGTTCTCGATGTCGCCGGTGCGCCAGCATTTCTGACAACTGACGGCGCGGCGGTAGTCCTTGATGCCGATGCCCAGGAACTGGTCCTTGAACTGAACCATGCCGGCACTGGTGAAAAGCAGGGTGGGGTCGTCAGGCACGAGCGAGGAACTCTTGACCTCGCGGTGCTGCTTGGTCTTGAAGAAATCGATAAAGCTTTTGCGCAAGTCGTTGGTCTTCATGCTCTATCCACAGATTTCACAGATGCTTCCCGCATCCTTTCTTCGCCGCGTCGCCGTTTCACCGTTTCGCCGTTTCAAACGCTCATTCCTGCTTGAGCGCCTCTTCAACAATCTCCCGCTCGAATCCCCGCCTTAGCAGGTAATCTTCGACCCGCTTGCGTTCCCGCGGCTCCGCCAGGTCGCGTTCCCGTCCCTTCTTCTCAGCCAACCGCCGTGCTGCTTCCAGGCTGTCCTGGCGCGGCAGTCCTGCCGCCAGGGCTGCTGTGATCACGCCGCGGCACACGCCCCGCTCGGCCAGCTGTTTCGTTATCAGCTTGGCGCCGCTCTTGCCGCCCAGCGCCTTGCCCCCTACCCACTCCCTGGCGAACTTCGCATCGTCGATAGACCCCTTCTTCTCCAGCTCGGCCAACACCTGCAGGCGCACCGTCTCCTCCGCGCCTGCCCGCTCCAGCTTGTCGGACACTTCCTTCCTGCTGCGCGGCCGGTAATCCATGAACCTAGCCGCCACGGCGCGGGCGGAGAAGAGTGCGTCTACCTGCCTGAGTTTCTCCAGTTCCGCAGGCCCAAGCTCGCGCCCGGCCAGCAGGCCCATCTCCTTCAAGGAACGCGCCTCGATCCCCTGCAGGGAGTTTCCATCCGAGAGCGCGAGGACATAACTGCCCCCGTTGCGTTTCGAATAGCTTACTTTCTCTATATGGAGCATTTAGAGAATATACTGTTCCAATTTAATCAATTGTAGCACAGGGGCGCGCAGCCTGGCAAGAAGGGATGACCGTTGCAGGCCGCAAGCCAGAAGCGAGATCCCGATTCAGGGGTGGGAAGTCATTTGACAGGAAGCACCCGCGTGATCGGCGAGACTACAACAGGGGGGGCCTCGCGGGTATTAAGACAAAGCCCTGAGGTATGCCTTCACCGCGGCTGCCAGGCCCATCTCCAAGGCGTCAGCGATAAGCGCGTGGCCTATGCTTACCTCCAGCAGTCCCGGGACAGCCGCGCAAAAAGCGGGCAGGTTCTTGAGGTTAAGGTCATGCCCGGCGTTAAGGCCCAACCCCGCTTTCCCCGCTTCCTCGGCGGCGCGGACGTAAGCCGGCAGGGCTTCTTCCCCTTTTCCCGCGGCACAGGCACGGGCATAGGGTTCTGTGTAGAGCTCGACGCGGTCTGCGCCTATGCCGGCGACCAGCGGCATATGCTCCGCCACGGCGTCCATGAAAAGGCTGACGCGACAGCCCAGCTGCTTTAGTTCACTCACTATCGGCTTGAGCCGCTCCCCGTCCCGCTCCGGATCCCAACCGTGATCAGAAGTAGACTGGGAAGGATCGTCCGGCACCAGTGTCGCCTGGGCCGGTTTCACCCGACGCAGGATGGTCATCCAGTGCTGCTGCAAGGGGTTGCCTTCGATGTTGAATTCCACGCCGAGCATTTCCTTGAGCTGATAGGCGTCAGAGGCCCTGATGTGCCTCTCATCCGGCCGGGGATGGACGGTGATACCGTGGGCGCCGGCCTCGACGCAGACGCGTGCGGCCGCCAAGACATCGGGAACGCCAACGTCGCGCTGGTTACGAAGCAAGGCGATTTTGTTAAGGTTGACACTTAGGTTGATCATTGTTTCGTCGCTCGTCGATAGTCTATCGTCTATCGTACATTGTGATAGGTCCCATCAGAATTCACGATCACCGATAGACGATGACCGATAGACGCGGCTTACTCAACCGCTTCTAATCGTATGCTGACTTGCAAGGGAGAGAAGGTCACCAACTGTATCGCCTCCGTGGTGGGCCTAACGCGGGGATTGACCAGGTACTCACCGTTGCGCCCGCAAGCGGAGAGGTCCACCTCGGCGATGAAATCATCCTTTGTCAACGACATCATCACACTGGGACTGCCCTTGGCGGTGACCCTGACACTGCTTTCTATATCACCGACCAGCAAGGTTCTCGCGGGGATGTTCTTGAGCTGCAACGGGATATCTATGTCGCGCAGCATCATCTTCTGCCCGGCGAGATAAGCCCAGAGCATAATCGCCAGCAGGAGAGCCGCGAGCTTCAGCCCAAGATCTTCCAATAGGATATCCAGCAATTTCCTCATCTCTGTGTCCTGGTAATATTACCGGGGGCGGTAAATAGTTCTCACTTTGCTCTTCAGTGGCACATAGCCGCCCCCCGGTAACACGGGGCATCCAAGCAAAATGCTTGCTGTGTTGCTACCGTTGGCAACCAAGATGAGAACTATATTCTGCTCCCCTTAGTATAGACCTCAAGCAATTCACTCAGCGTCTCCACGTCCACGCCCTGGGTGATCTTCCCGGCCACGGCTACCGAAACCGCGTGCTTATCCTCGGAAACGACTATCGCCACCGCGTCCGATTCCTCGCTCACGCCCAGCGCGGCGAGGTGCCTGGTGCCGAGCTTTGGCTTCAGGCGGGGCCTGTTCGCCAAGGGGAGGATGCATCCCGCGGCTACTATGCGGTTCCCACGCACGATGACCGCCCCGTCGTGCAAGGGCGTCTTCTTGGAAAAGATCGTCACCAGCAGATCGTTGGTAAGGTCGCCGTTGATCCCGGTACCGTGCCCTTCGCGGATGAAGCTCGCAAGGTCATCGTCCCGCTCGATGATGATCAGCCCTCCCAGCCGCCGGCGCAACAACTGCCGCGCCGTCTGGACTATTTCTTGCAGCATGCGCTCGTCGCCTTTGAATACGACGCGGAAGAGCCGCCCCTGTCCAAGCTGGCCTATGGCGCGGCGTAGGTCCGCCTGGAAAACGACCAGCAACGCGATCACCCACACCTGCCACCAGCTGCTTATCAGCCAACTCACCGTGGTGAAGCCCAAGCGGTTGCCGAGAAGGAGGAGGAAGATGAGGGCGAGGATGATCAACAGCAGGTTGAGAGCGCGCGTGCGGCGGAAGATGCGGAAGAAAAGGTAAAGAGCTGTCGTCACCAACAGGATGTCAAAGACATCAACCAGGGTCAGGGCTTCCCACAAGAATTTTATGTGTTCAAGCATTGTCTCGCACCTCGAAACCCGGGACTCAGATCTCGTCCAAGCACTGATTGATGAGGACGAATTCCCAGATCCCAGGTCCTAGGTCCGTTTACCGTTCGTGCTTACGATCAACTGCCTGCCATACTTTCAGCGCCGCCACCGTCTCCTCAACGTCATGCACGCGCAGGATGTCCGCGCCGCGCGAGGCGGCGAGACAAGCCAGGGCGATGCTTCCCGCCAGTCGTTCCGTCACCGGTTCACCCGTGATCATGCCGATCAGCGACTTGCGCGATACGCCCACGAGCACCGGCCGCCCCATCCTCTTCAAGCGTGGTATGCCCCGCAAAAGGGTGATGTTGTGCTCCAACTTCTTGCCGAACCCTATGCCAGGGTCGACAATCAGCCGATGCCGTTTCACTCCCGCTTCCACGGCGGCGGCGAGCCGCCCGCGTATGAAGGCAGCCACTTCCGCCAAGACATCGCGGTAGTGGGGCCTCTTCTGCATGGTGCGCGGCCGCCCGCGCATGTGCATGATCACGACCGGCAACTCCAGCCGCGCCACGAGGCGGCGCATGGCGGCACATCGCAATCCGCTGATATCGTTTATCAACCTTGCCCCGGCATCCACGGCCGCGGCGACGACCCCCGGCTTGCAGCTATCGATAGAGACAAGTGCCTTGCCACGGCCAGCCAGTCTCTTTATCACAGGCACTACCCGCCGCCTCTCCTCCTTCTCGTCCACCGCGGCGGCGCCCGGGCGGCTCGATTCCCCGCCCACGTCGATGATTTCCGCCCCCGCGGCAGCCATCCGCCGCGCCCGCGCCGCGGCCCTTCCCGCATCAAGGTAACGCCCGCCGTCAGCAAAAGAATCGGGCGTGATATTCAGTATCCCCATAACCAGCGGGCGGGCGCCGAAGACCAACTCCCCCCCGGGGTAACTCAACGTCCTCTTCAAAACTGGCGTCTTTCTCCTATCCACAGATTACACTGATTACACAGATTCTTTCTGGCGCTTCAGGGCAAAATACCAAGCAAAGCCCAAGCACACCCGGTTTGGCTTTTCAAGTTACGACGTGCCAGGCAAATTGCAGCAGATTCTCTCTGCCGTTTCCAAAAAGGGCCAATCTGTGAAATCAGTGTAATCTGTGGATTATGCCCTTTTCCTTGCGGTGCGTTTTCTTGCCGGTCTTTTGCCACGCTTTGGCGCGGCTTTCTTCTTCGCGCCAGGCCTGCCGTTAACTATCGCGTCTATCTCGTCCGCTTCCAGCACTTCTTTCTTCAGCACGGCCTCGGCCAGGGCAACCAACTTCAGCCGATTCTTGCGCAACAGCGCCTTCGCCCGGTCGTTGCTGCTTCCTACTATGCGACGCACCTCTTCGTCGATGATAACGGCTGTCTGCTCGCTGTAGTTCTTGTCCCTGACGTAGTCACGCCCAAGGAAGACCTGCTCCTCCTGGCGGCCGAAGGTGCTCGCGCCCAGCTTCTTGCTCATGCCGTAGCGGGTGACCATCTTACGCGCGGCTTCAGTCGCCCGCTCCAGGTCGTTCTGGGCCCCGGTGGAGATATCCCCGAAGATAAGCTCCTCCGACGCCCGGCCGCCAAGGAAGACGGTGATCTCGTTGACGATCTCCTCACTCGTTGCCAGGAAACGGTCCTCCGTGGGGAGCTGCAGTGTGTAGCCGAGGGCGCTATGGCCGCGCGGGATTATCGATACCTTATGAACCTGGTTGACCGAGGGAACGAGCTTGCCGATCAGGGCGTGCCCCGCCTCGTGGTATGCGATTATCTTTTTCTCCCGCTCGCTTATCACCCTGCTCTTGCGTTCCGGGCCGGCGGTGACACGGTCGATGGCCTCCTCCAACTCGTCCATCGTCACCGCCTTGCGGTCGCGCCGCGAGGCCATCAACGCCGCCTCGTTTACCAGGTTGGCCAGGTCCGCGCCGGAAAAACCAGGCGTGCGCTGGGCGACCACCCTCAGTTTTGCCTTCTTGTCCAAGGGCACCTTGCGAGAGTGGAGCTTGAGTATCGCTTCGCGGCCGTTAAGGTCAGGTTGATCCACCACCACCTGCCGGTCGAAACGGCCCGGCCTCAACAGGGCCGGGTCTAAGACATCGGGACGGTTCGTGGCGGCGAGCAGGATCACCCCGGCATGGGTGGAGAAACCGTCCATCTCCACCAAGAGCTGGTTCAGCGTCTGTTCCCTTTCGTCGTGCCCGCCCCCCAGCCCGGCGCCGCGGTGTCTTCCCACCGCGTCTATCTCGTCGATGAAGATGATGCAGGGAGCGTTCTTCTTGCCCTGCTCGAAAAGGTCGCGCACGCGGGAAGCGCCGACACCGACGAACATCTCCACGAAATCAGAGCCGGAGATGGAGAAGAAGGGGCGGCCCGCCTCGCCCGCCACGGCCTTTGCCAAGAGCGTCTTCCCCGTGCCCGGGGCCCCGAGCAAAAGGACTCCCTTGGGGATCTTGCCCCCCAAGCGCTGGAACTTCTTGGGGTCCTTGAGGAAATCTATTACCTCGCGCAGTTCTTCCTTGGCCTCGTCAACCCCGGCGACATCATCAAAAGTGGTCTTGCCGTCGCGCGGGCCAGCCAGGCGTGCCTTGCTCTTGCCAAAGCTCAGCGCGCTGGAACCACCGCCCTGGGCCTGGCGCATCAGCATGATCAGCAGGAACATGAGGATAACGAACGGTACCCAGTATAAGAGCGCCTTCTGCCACCAGGGCGGTTTCTTCTCCGGTTCGACCTTTACTTCCACGCCGCTGGCAAGGAGAATATCGGTCAGAGAATCATGGTTGAGCGGGGAGTGCGTAAGAAAGAGCACCCCGTTTCTCGTGGTACCCTCTATTTTCCTCTCGTCGATCTTGACCTGCGTCACGATGCCGCTTTCCACCTGCTTGATGAACTTGCTATAGTCCCACGTCACAGCCGAAGGCTTTTGTTTGTCTTGGTACATTTGAGCGATCATGAACAGGAAGAGAAAGAAGATGATCCAGTAGGCCATGGTCTTTCTCAACGAAGAACTCTTCATTCGATTGCCCTTTTAACACAGCGGCCCCAAACCACCTGCCAACTACATATTACCGGGAGCAATAAAAAGGATAGCTCTTCCTGATCATAGTTACTCACCAAAACCCGGTAACACGGTGCATTCAAGCAAAACGCGCAGGATCATAAAAAACGTTGATGGCTTGAAAAGCGTTCAAACCAACGCACCACGTAGTATATTAGCAGAAAAGGCGCCCGTTTTCAAGCTTGCTTCTCAGCTTCGCGGGAATC
>CBDVCL010000018.1:0-12283 GCA_965372475.1 uncultured bacterium
AGGGGCCCGGAGCTGACAAAGGTGTTGCCGCGCCGCACCGCCGGTTTCCAGGATTCGTAGCTGAAGGCCCGGCCCTTCCCCGCCAGCGCGTAGGTGCGCACCGTGCCCACGGCGGTGGTCGCCTGCATCTTGTCCGTGCCGCCCACCGCCGCGACCTGGTAGCCGCAGTTGAGGTACCTGTACCAGTCCGAGAGAGAATAGGGGTCGATACCACTGTAGTGGTCCTGCCAGGACGACACCTCTATCGCGTCCGCGTTGCCGCTGACGATCGTAGCGGCGTGCTCGAGGCGCGGGTTGGGAAAATGCGGTATCACCACTATCCCCTTCTGCTTGCGGCACTGCACAGCCCAGTCCGTGAGCAGACAGCCCACGGGGTCGCCGATGGCGGATTCGTCCGGCCCGCCCGTGGTCATCGGCGTGATCATCTTCCCCTTGTATCCCAGCAACGATATGTGCCCCATCACGTGCTGGCGGTTCTCGGTGCCGACACGCACGAGGTATTCGCCGTCTCCCCCCGCCTCGCGCGAGCCGAAGGTGGTCATGCCGTCAAAGTCGCCCACGTTGGTCATCAGCTCACCCCACTGGCTCGCCAGCAGGTTGACCACGTTGATCCCTTCCGCCGCCCCTTCCAGCAGGGCCGTCTGGGGAGAGAGGAAGTGCACGTGCGTGTCCGCGGTCACCCATCCCTTGGCGCGCCAGGGCAGTACCCGCGCCAACTCTATCACCACCTCGTCCGTGCCGCCCTTGATATTCAGCACGCGGCGCACCGGCCTGATCTCGAATCCCTTGGACACCTCCAGGTAGACGTTGCCGAGGGGCAGGTCATAGACCGCCTCACCCGGGATGTAACCGCAACGGTGGTAAACGCCCGCGCCGCCGTCATGGATGAACTCGGGCGAGTAATCCTCGAACCAGGCCGTGTTAGGGACGCGGTGCAGGTGCCGCGCGGCGAGGTACTCGCCCCATTCGCCGTGCAGGTGCGCCTTCACCGCCACCGGCACCCCGCTCCCCTTCTCCACTACTTTCAATTTGACCTTCTTGGTGGCGGGAGTCACCATCTGAAGCCCGGCCGTCCCTTTACCCCTTTGCACCTTTGCCACCGGGATACGCTTGCCCCCCGCCAGATGAAACCTCGCCTCCGCGTGAGCCGCATACTCCACCAGCACCTCGTTCTTGGCGACCTTGGGCAGTTGGTTGTTGTAGCCCTTCGACCATTTCTCGTTAGGGTATAACAGCCGTGCCTCCGCTGATATCACCTGTCCCAGGTCGAGCTGTATCTGCTTGAGCAATCCCCGTTCATCCAGCTTCGGCTCGAACTTCACGCCCCTGGCAAGTCTCAGCACCGCCTTGCGCCGCGTGCCCCAGCGCAGGGGGTTCTCGCTCACCTGCCCCGCGGCGATACCCAGCACCAGTACCGCCCCCTCAACAGGCTCAAGCCTGATCGCGCTTATCTTCTTCCCGGGGCTCGGGTTCTCCCAGGCCCACACCCAGTTCATCCACGCGTGCCAGTCTCCCGCGCTGGCGCGCGTCTGTGACCAGCCCCATGCGGCTGTCATCTGCTCGTGGTGCGCCCGCACCGGCAACGGCTTGCCCATGCCCACGGCCTCAACGCAGTTCTCGCCCCAAACGCGCGCCACGTCGCCGATATGATGGCGGCGTACTATCTTCGCCCGCTCCTCGGTTCCGTCCGCATAGCAGAACACGTAATCGGCAGCGTGCTGGTTGAGCTGGCCATGGCCGCGCTTCACCCCTTTCACCAGGCCCTGCTTGCCTCGCTCGGGCGGCACCGTATCGCTGGTATGCAGGAATGCCAGCCAGCGCGCCTTCACCGCGGGAAGCTTGATGCTCACGGGCTTATCTTTCACCAGGGCTATACTGCCAATATCAAAGGGGATACCCCAGGTGACGCACTTACCCTCCACGGCGTGCGCCAGGAGCTTCTTTAGCTTCTCGGACACGCTCTTGCGTTTCAGTTCCTTTATCGTCGTATTGCCCTTAAACGCTATCGCCTTGAACAGCGGCGACACCGCTCCATCTGTGAAGTTCTTCATAGTCAACTCCTGTTTTAGCAAGAGGCATTATAGCACCTATAGTATAATGAATCTCATGTGTGTCTAGATTAAGAATCAGTTATAGAAGCATATTGGTCTTGGCTCGGTCTGGTTAAGCATTTCGGGCGATATTCTCTCACGCATATGTGTGGGAGACATGGATTCCATGTAGGCCCAAGAAGCAATTATTCTGGCTACGTTATGCTTATGTCTAATTTAGACAGCTATGAATGAATCTATGAACGAGCCCGGCATCGGCCAACTGAAGGAGCGTTCCCTGCACGCGGCGATAAAGGAATGGTATTCACGTCCCGCCGACAGGGTCGAGGAAAAAGTCGGCCAGTATATCGTGGATATCGCCCGCGATGACCTGCTGCTGGAGATACAGACGGGAAGTTTCTCCAAGCTGAAGAAGAAGCTGGCGCATCTGCTGCTCGAGCACCGCGTGCGCCTCGTCTATCCCCTGCCCCGCCTCAGATGGATCGTCAAGGTAGCCAGGCGCGGCGGCAAGCAATTGAGCCGCAGGAAATCCCCCCGCCGCGGCAAACTCACCGACATCTTCGATGAGTTGGTGAGCATCCCCGAGCTTATCGCCAACGAGAACTTCTCGCTTGACGTGCTGATCACCGAGGAAGAAGAGGTGCGCTGTGACGACGGCAAGGGAAGCTGGTGGCGCAAGCGTACCAGCATCAGGGACAGGCGCCTGCTGAATATCGAAGAGAAGGTAGAACTGCACCGCCCCGAGGATTTTCTCCGCTTCCTGCCGGCGGCATTGCCTTGCCCCTTCACCAACAGACAGCTTGCGGCAAAAGCAAGAATACGCATCCACCTGGTGCGCAAGATGACCTACTGTATGCGGAAGATGGGAGCGATCAAGCAGGTAGGAAAGCGAGGCAACGAACTGCTGTTTGAAGTATAGGACGGCCGTGCATCGTGAAGAGCATATCGTATTCCGTAGAAGCTGAGCGATATGCGAAATGCAAGGCACGAGGAACAAGCCGAAGGCTTCAGAGCCGTTCTCCTATCTCTGCTCCATGAGCACCGGGTTCGCCGTGGATGGGGGCCTGAGGATCTCGGCGCGGATGTCTTTTGCTTTCACGCGGCTTACTATGCAACCTTCACAATACCTTACGGGTGTGCTTAGACCGAGCACCGTTTCGAAGAGGCGCTTGTCCTGCTTGGTCAGGGAATACTCGCCCTTGAGGGACATCGTGTGCAGGGCTTCCATCGCGTACAGGCGGCCCACGGGGTTGTAGCCCTTGAGGATATTCCGTATCAACGCTACTTCCTTTTTCTCCACCAGCCTATCCATCGCTTCCCTGCCGACGGGCTTCTCGCCACTGTAGTAACAGCTCCAGCCGTAGTCATATACCCTTGTCGGATAGAAGAGAAAGTCGTAGTCCTCCGCCAGCTCTTTCGGCGGCTCCAGTTTGTCCGGCTTGCCCAGTTTGGCCGCCACCGCTTTTTCCATCGGCCCGAATTCCTGCGGTTTCAGCTTGAAATATCTCAGCACGACGCGGTCCTCGCCCTCGTGCTTCTTCTCCTGGAAGAACTCCCAAAAGTCCCGCTTGAGCTGCGCGTTCTCCGTAAATATCTTATCGATGATCAGCTGTCTCTTGGAGACGACGACCTCCACTTCCAGCGCCGCTATTCGCTTCTTGTAGCTGATAACGATGGTGCGCGCCGTGACATAGCCGCCGAATTGGGAAAAGGCGCGCCGCTGCGCGCTGAAACCCAAGCTTTCCCCTTTGCTCTCGTGAACACCGACCAGCATCGACGCCAGGCAACCCACGTGCGTGCACTCCGCGCTCAGTGCCTTTACCAGCGACTCTACCACCACCCTGTCAAGCTCCAGCCACTCCTCTTGCAGCTCTGCCGCCTGCAAGGGCAGGGCCAGTGATAACAAAGAGATCATGACTATATTTTTCATGTTAGTGAAGATGCCCGGTGAGTTGTGTGACCATAAGAGATCGAACTTAAAGGAAACAATCTGGCGGGTCGTGCCCCGCATATTAGACTCCTTGTGGAAGCGGGATGACCCACGCCTCTATCTTATAAGCACTAGTTGGTAGCGTGCGCCTCAGGACTCGAACTAGAACAAGAAATCTGGTGGGTCGTGCAGGACTCGAACCTCCGACCGTCGGGCCTTAGCCCCTCCCCACGGGGGACGATTCCCCCACGGCGCTACGCCGCTTGGAAAACAGCGGGCGGCTCCGCTGTTGCCCCCTCCTATCGTGGGGGAGAGTTTCTCCCCCACACCCCCTCTTGGCCGCAGGTTCGTCTTATATCATAAACACTCAGAGAAGAAACCTGGTGGGTCGTGCAGGACTCGAACCTGCGGCCACCGGATTAAAAATCCGATGCTCTACCAAACTGAGCTAACGACCCACCAGATTTCTCTATGATCCCCCTCTTGTCAGCGGCCACCGGCAAGGTTGCCGCAGGCAACCTTCGAGGGTGCCAACCATCAAGAATCGTCGCTGGCACCCTCTCTAAAAATCCGATGCTCTAGCCGCCTTCGCATGAAGCTTCGGCGTGCCAGGCCAAACTGCTTGCCACGACGTAGCTCCAGTGGAGCGAAGTCGGGAGCTAACGACCCGAGAAGCACCTCAGCGCAAGCTCTCCCGTAGGATTATACTACGGGCAACGTGAAATGTGTTGAGCTTTCGAGTTATCAATGTTGCTCTTGATCTCGTCAGCTCCGCTTGCTGACCCCGTGTTACCGGGTGCAGCCACCAGGAAGACACACGATTAAACGGTATCTCCTGCACCCGGTAATACCACAGGCGCTTTGTGACGAACGGCAAAAACAAGAAGCGCCCAAGGGGCGCTTCTCCTGACTCACCTCTCCTCCGCTCGTTTGCTTAGGGAGCGAACTTCTGTATCCTGTTGTTCCCGGTGTCGGCAACGTAAACGTAGCCGTTCTTGTCCACGGCAATCCCCATTGGACTCGAAAACTCCCCCGCCCCGCTTCCTGACACGCCCCACTCCCTCACGAAAACGCCGAGGGAAGTGAACCTCTGCACGCGGCATAAGTCCGTATCAAGAACATAGACATCTCCCGCCGGGTTGGTAGCTATACTGGTCACGTATTCAAACTCACCCGGTGCGCTGCCAAATACCCCCCAGTCGAGGATGTAAGTGCCGCTGGGATCGAACTTCTGTATCTTCTGCGTCCCACCGTCAGTATCGCAGGTGTATATGAATCCCGTGGCGTCGTGAACGTCGAAGTATTGCTCCCACCAGAACTGCCCGGGCGCCGCGCCAAAATCCCCCCATTCCCTGATCAGGTTACCACTGTAATCGAACTCATACATCGCCTGAAGCCCATTGAGGTCAGACGTGTAGAATATCCCGTTCCCGTTCGTATCACAATCCCGCCAATAAATGGAAAACGTCCCCCCGGATGTAGCGCTGGCATCCCATTGGAGCAGGTAGTTGCCGTTGGCGTTGAACTTCTGCACCCGGTTGTTCCCGTTGTCAACGACATACACATTGTTGAACTCATCACAGGTTATGCCATAGGGCAAGTTGAATTGCCCGTTTCCCGAGCCAAAACCGCCCCACTCGGTTATGTAGTTACCGTTCGAATCGAACTTCTCCACCCTGTCATTACCATAGTCGGTGACGTAGACCTCGAGATTGCCGTCCACCACTACTGCCATAGGGGAAGTGAACTCCCCGTTACCAGCTCCTCCGCTCCCCCACTCCATCACGAATACATTGGGAACAATGGTGTTGGTTTGGGTCAGCGTATGGGTTGCGGTCAGCGTAAAGGTGGGAGTGCCCGGAGGGGTATTGACCGGGTCAAGAGGATTGCTGTGTTGCCGCTGGCTGCAGGATATGACGATGCACACGCCAAGGCACATCGCCACGAAAAGGACTTTTCTCATGCTCTTCGCCTTCATTGCCAACTATTATATCATAATGCGACGATTTATCAATCCCCGCTTACCTGCCTCTTCGCAGCATTTGAAAAACCAGGCTCTTTGAGCTATGATACTCACTCTATGTCAAGAGCGGTGACCCCCACATGAAGAAGAAGACAAGAAAGCGCAAGACCAAACGCCCAAAGAAGCGGCGCCCCAGGAAGAAGGCACGGCGCAGGCGCAAGAGGCCCGAGCCGCCGCGCGCCCAGCTCTTCCTTGACCAGGCCACTTTTATCAGCCTCGTCGCCGCGGCAGTCGAGGCCTACCGCAGGGAGTGCTACGGCGTCCTGCTGGGGACAAAACGCCTGGGACGGCTCTACGTGCGCGCCGCTTTCGCCTACCAGACCGCGCACCGCACCCCTAAGAGCGTCGAGCTGGTGGACGGCAGGCGCCGCACCGTGCGCCGCCTACTGCGCGCCTTCCCCAGGTACGAATACATCGGCGAATTCCATAGCCATCCGGGATACGGTGAGGAGCGGGGAGAATCCGTGCTCAGCAGCGCGGACATGATCGGCGTGCGCGAGGGTGAATGCGAGGTAGTGATCGCCGTGCGCAGGGCGCGCGGCGTCGTGCCCTGGCAGTATTGCGCCGACGGCTCGCTCTCGGGCGTGGCGGGGAAGCATTTCGTCAAGCTCAGGGCCTTCCTCGCTGAGCCGATGAAAAAGGGCGGCGTGCGCGGCACGCCCGTGGGACTGAAATGCGATTACGCGGTGAGTACGGCAAGTAGTAAGAGGCTGTTGGATAAGCGAAAAGCAGCGCCGGGACCGTAGAGATAAGCATTTGGGCGGGCACGGGGACCCGCCCTTACGACCTGTTGGAGCAAGCTCGCGCCACGCGCGAGCTTGTTCTGTTATCGCACGGCTATTCTTTATCCAGAATCCGTTTGCTTCTCGTCTTCTGCAACTGGTGTGACGGCAAGCGCCGCGCCAGGAAATCCAGCGACAACTCAATGCACTCCTTAGCTTCGTCCGGATGCATCGTACCAACGCAGACCATGTCCCGCTCGCGGATCGTGTTCCAGACGAAGGCCAGTCCCACGGGCGGCAGCAGCCCTCCCGCCGCCATCGGCTTGATGGTCATCACGGGCTTCTTCGCCTCCTTAATGATGCGCATCACCCAATCCACCTCCAGGCCCATGAGGAAGCCGGCGGCGTTGTATATCTGGATGTAAGTCTCAACGTCGGCCTTGGTGTTGTCCGCCACCGAAGGCGTCTCGTGGCGGTGCGTGGAAAGGCCCGGTACCATGCCCCGCTCGCGTATCATCTTGGCGTATTTGTCGATGTCTCGTATCTCGTAATTCAGAAGGTCCAGCAGGGCGTCGGTGATGCACTGGTGCGGCATGCATATCGCCGCGCCAAACTTCTTGCACTGGTCGAAAGCCTTCTCAGGAGATATGTCGTGCTGCTGCCCCGGCCCCACCGTAAAGCTGGGCGTCCAGATGCGCACCAGCTTCTTTCCCGCCTTCTGCTCCGCCTTGTCGCACGCCTGGGCAAGCTTCTCGTGCGGCGGCCCCATTATCGCGTCGACTCCCGCCTTGAGGAAGACGGTGATTATCTCGGCCATGCGTCCCCCTTCCATCGCCGCGTGGATCACCTTGTCCTTGGCGAAACTGGTGTGCGAGTAGCCCATGAACCAGTTCGTGCCGATGATCATTCGGGATAGTGATATCTTGCCTACTTTCGTTCTCGGGAATTTGCTCATTTCATTCTCCTTCTATCCACAGATTTCACAGATTACACAGATTGCCCCTTGGTGTCTCCGCCTTTTCTCCGTGCCCTCGTTGGCCGTCAAGTGCCCCGTAGAAACCGATGATTGCTCCCCTATGAACGAAGAGAGCCACCTGCCTTTATCCAAATAGGACTGTTCTTGGTGCCTTGGTGTCTTGTTGGCTAGAGCCGTTCCTCTGTGAACTCCGTGACTCTGTGGTGAAAACGCCGTTGAGCCTCAGAATCACGTGTCAATTCCATCTCCTCTCTTGAAAATACCCTCTAAACTGACAGGCATGCGTCCCGTGGCTTTATGCTCTCCGCACCACACCTTGACTGCCGCTTCCTGTGAATACAACCCCTCGTCGAAGGTGGCGACGTAGGAAGGCGCGGTGGGACAGTAATAGGCCATCCAGGGGTCGCCGAAGGCGGTGACAACAACGGGCGGCCCAAGCATGAAGATGCCGTGGTAGAAGAGGCCCAGCCCCACGCGGTTCGGCGTGGTCGTGGCGATACCCCAGGAGGGGATAGCGATGAAATTCAGCAGCACGGCATCGCTCTTGGCAAGCTTATTCATCATCGCCTGTACCTCGCCGTAGGGCGTATCGTTGCACATCTCGTAGACGCTGACCTTAGCGCCGCGCTTCTTCAGCATCTCGTGCATCTTCAAGACGGGTACCTTCTGCCCGTGCATCTCCATCGTCTTGCGCTCCGGGCTGAGTATGTTTATCAACAGCAGTTTCTTGCCCTTGACCTTCTTCAACGGCAGTGTCCCCGTCCTGTTCCAAAGCACCGTCACCGCCCTGTCGGCGATGCCCTGGCTGAAAGCCTCGTTCTTCCCCACCTTGTATATCTTCGCCCTCACCTTCTCCGGCTTGGGCAATCCCCTGCCCTCGTGCAGGCCGATGCGCGCTTTCGTCTTCAGCACCTGCCGCACCGCCTCGTCCAGGCGCTTACTCTTCAGCCCGCCCGTCTTCGCCGCCTCTAAGAGGGCCACGTACTCCCTGTGCCAATTCCCCGCGCTGAAGACGAGCAGCATGTCCACGCCCGCGTTTATCGCCTTCACCGCTGCTTCCTCGCGCGTATACTGGTTCGTCACGCCGCCCATGTCCAGGGCGTCGGTGATCACCAGGCCCTTGAAGCCCATCTCACCGCGCAACAGGTCGGTCAATACCTCGCGCGAGAGCGAGGTGGGGACGGCGCGCCCCGTGCGCGGGTTATTCTCGCGCGTGAGCGAGGGCACCTCGAGGTGCCCGACCATTATTCCCGCCAGGTCGGCCTTGTCTATTGCCGCCTGGAAGGGCGCCAGCCGCCTCTTGATCATATCCTCGCGCGAGTCCAGTATCAGCGAAGCGCTCACGTGCTGGTCCATGCCGCCCCCACCGTTGCCGGGGAAATGCTTCCCCGCCGAGAGCATGCCGTTCTCCTGGATGCCCTTCACGTAGGGCACGCCGAGGCGGCATACCGCCTTCGGCTCGTCGCTGTAGGCGCGGATGTTGGTGTCGGGACAGCGGAAATCATCGTTGACGTCAAGGATGGGGCTCATCGTCATATTCATCCCCAGGGAGCTCCCCTCCTCGGCGGTGATGCGCCCTATCTTGTATTCCGTCTTCTCGTTCCCCGCCCAGCCGCGCGCCATCTGTCGCGTGAAGCGGGTGCCGTTCTCAACTATATAACCCGCGCCGCTCTCGTAGTCGCATCCCATCAAGAGCGGCACCTTCCTGTCCTTCTGCAATTGGCTGATGCGCTTCGAGAGGTGCTGGTGCGTGCCGAAGAAGATGAAGACCCCGCCGAGGGGGTACTTCTCCAGCTTCTCCAGGTAGGCGGGAAACCCGTTGCCGAGGTCGAAGCAACTCGCCATAACTAGTTGCCCAACCTTTTCTTCCAAGCTCAAGCTGTTCAGTGTCTCGTCAACCCATTTCTCAGACATAGGCTCCTCTCTGTATCGCGCAGCGACAAGCTCTGCTTATCTCGTATCTGGTATTTGGTTACCAACCCTGAGCACTGTCGAAGGGCTCGTATCTCGTGGAACCCCACCTGCTACCTGCCGGCATAGTGCCCGGTGCCCAGCCTGCCCGCGTCGTGGCAGTGGAGGTAGAGGATATTCGGCAGTTGCTTGCTCATCGTAAGATACCATTGTGCTGGTAAGTCAGACAAGGCGCAAGGAAAAAAGCGAGAAATCTTGCTTCCCCCGCTTGACATATCACGTTTTTGGGGTATACTTGGGTTTCCGTTGCGGTTAGTGTTGCGGCGGTTTAACTTGGAGATTGAAGTGTCACGAGCCAGGAAGAACAATACTCTGATTATGAGCTGGCGCAGGGCTACGCCGGTAGCTTATGCGCAGGTGAACAAGTACGCTCACGCCGACCTGTTCACGTCTTGCTCGATAGAGGAGGCACCCTAGGCCTATTCACTGACATTGCTTTTCGCAAAGGCCTTTCGGGTACCAGATCCGGAAGGCTTTTTCTTTTAGAGACGCGGATTACGCGGATATAACATAGCATCACTAATCTATGGAATCAGCGAATAATCAGCGCAATCAGCGTCAAGGATTGATACTATAATGAAACTGATATTCATCTGCTTCTCCCAAAAGGGCGAGGGAAGCCTGGACATCCGCGTAATGAAGCTCTCAAAGGCACGGGGCAGGGAGTACGCCCTGCGCGAGCAGGCCAAGCCCCTGCGCCTGAAACAGTTCAAGATGATCTGGCAAGGGAAGTGCGCCCGTTACCTGGAGAAACCGCGGGAATCGCGTAACTAAGACTGTGAGAGAGGCGAGACGGTAGGTAGCCCGGAACTCGGAGCTCGGAGCTCGGAACTCGGACTTCGGATTTGACCCGTGGCACGCGACAAAAACATAAGGAGATCGAAATGAAAAAGTCCATCGGCGCGAGTACCATCCTTCTCCCCCACCCCGTGGTGGTGGTGGGAACGTATGACAGCAAAGACAAACCGAACATCATGGCCGTGTCCTGGACGGGCATCTGCTGTTCCGAGCCGCCCTGCCTCAGCATCGCCCTGCGTGAGGCCACCTACACGCACGGCGCAGTAAAGGCGCGCAAGGCCTTCACCGTGTGCATCCCCTCGGAAAAACACGTGGTCGAAGCCGACTATGTTGGCATCGCCTCCGGACGCGACGTTGACAAGTTCGCCAAGGCGGGGTTAAGGCCCGTGAAGAGCGAGACGGTGGACGCGCCCTATGTTGACGAGTTCCCCATCGCGCTTGAGTGCAAACTGATCCATACACTGGAGTTGGGCTTGCATACCCTCTTCGTCGGCCAGATAATGGACGTGATGGCGGAGGAAGACGTACTCACCGAGAAGGACCTGCCGGATATCGCCCGCGTCAAGCCCTTCGTCTATGGCTCGCACGGCACGATGAATTATCATTCCGTTGGTGCTCCGCTTGGTCGGGCTTTCAAGATCGGTAGGAAGGTTAGCTCATAGTGAAATTGGATCCGGGGGATAGGGAAGCTGGAAATCGGAAGTCCGAAGTCGGAGGTCGGAAAGACATAGTTCGGGCACCGGGAATTCGCAGTAAGAGCATGATTACAAGCGACGAAAGACGAGCAACGAGCGACGGTCAAACAGAATTGCCTTTGGCAATTCTGTTTGACCTTGACGACACGATCATCGCCTATGACTCCGTGGTAGAGGAGATGTGCCGGGCTGTGTGCGAGGAGTATGCCGCCGGCAAGAGCGATGTGGACCCGCAAGAGATGACACGCGTGGTTCGAGAAGTAAGCAATTGGTACTGGAACGACCCCGAGCGGCACCGCAGGGGCAGGGCGAATATCGCAGCGGCACGCCAGTATATTTACAGGCAGGCCTTTGATAGATTGAGCCTGCCCGAAGCGGACGCCATCGCCACCGCGGACGAATACTCCCGGCGACGCCTCGAAGACCTTGAGCCCTTCCCGCAAGCGATAGAAACGCTCGACAAACTGCGCGACCTGGGCATACGCCTCGCCCTGCTCTCTAACGGCGAAGCGTACGTCCAGCGTTATAAGCTGGACAAGTTCGAGCTGGCGGAGTATTTTGAGTATATCGGTATAGAAGGTGAGCAGGACTTCGGCAAGCCCGACCCCAGGGTCTTCACCACGGCCCTCGAAGTGATGGAGCTGGACACCGAGGACGCCTGGATGGTGGGCGATTCTCTCAGCTTCGACATCATTCCCGCGAAACAACTGGGCATCTATACTGTCTGGAACGATTGGCGCGGCAAGGGATTGCCACCAGAGAGCAAAGTCGAGCCGGACAGGATAATCAACAGCATTTCGGAGCTTATCTCCTGATGTGTGTGCGGGAATCGCGGTTCGGGATTCGGGGCTTGATGGGAGCCCGCTGTGGCGCTGAATTAGCGAAGGACGTCGAGTCAGCGGTCAACCGCTACCATGCCAAACAATGCTGGGCGGTTGACACCTCCCCCACACTGATAGCTCATCGTAGGGGCGACCCACTGCGGCCGCCCAAGACATGCGCCCCTGCGGCTCTCTCTACCCGTTGCGCTAATCCGTCGCCGTAGCGGCGACCCACTGCGGTCGCCCAAGACATGCGCCCCTGCGGCTCTCTCTACCCGTTGCGCTAATCCGTCGCC
>CBDVCL010000019.1:0-12190 GCA_965372475.1 uncultured bacterium
CGTGCCACTTCGGCACGCTGAAGTCCTTGCTCAGTTTGAAACGGAAACTGATATAGGCCTCGTCCTTCACGGCCCTGAGATCGTGGCTCTCGCGCACCTGTTCCCCACCGAGGGACGCGACCAGCTCTTCCTTCTTCTCGAAGTAGATACGCCTCGTCCCCGGGACCTGGGCGCCACCTGAGACCACCTGCGTCTCCAATCCCGCGCCGTTCACCGCCTTCACGGTGAGGTAGTAGGTCGCCCCCCTGGAAAGGGACAGGTTGGTGCGCGAGGTGGATACCTCGGTGGAAAGGCCGTTGTCTATCCAGCCCAGCACCTCGTCGCCGCCCAGCGTGGTGCCGAGACGGTACCAGTAGCGCTGGACGCCCGATTCCTCGTCCACAGCGTTCTTCCAACTCGCGCTGAGCAGGTGCTCCTTTACGTTGAACTTGCCGATGGCGGGTTCCTTGGGAGAGGTGGTGTCCATCCCGCAGGGCTCCAGTGTTATCTTCCCCGCGCCGGGGACAGCACTGTAGCTTACCACCCCGTCCTTCACAGGAAAGACGCCGAGGATTCGCTTGCCCTGGCTGACGCGGCAGTGTTCCCATGCCGCGGGCACCTCGGTGGTAAGGGAAAGGGGATAATCGTAGAGCTCAGGGTCGGTCTTCCCCTTCAGCTCCAGCTCTATCTTCTTCTCGCCCGTTTTCTTCAGCTCGACCTTCGCCGTCTCCCGTTCCTTCGTATACTTGTAGACGTCGCCGCAGGTGCCGTTCCAGAGCTCGTCTCTGTGATCCACAAGGAAATCGAGCAGTTGGTCAAAGGGCTTGGGGCGGCATATGAGCCACTCGGCATAAGGGCCGACGCCGTGGAATGCCATTATCCTCTGCACACCTTCCAGGGCATCATCGGCGACATTAATCATCTCCTCGGCGCTTGACTTGTCCGAGCTCATGCCATCGCCATCGCCGCGGCTATGTATGCAGTGGTAGCGCTCCTGCAGTTTCCCCCATTCCTCGTCGCTGATAGCCCACTCCGTGCCACCACCCCTGAGGAACATCAGCAGCTTGCTCTTGTCAGGCGGATTGAGCGACCATATTTTGCGCGCGCACTCGCCCACCTCCCAGTCCGCCTCCTCAAAGGCGCTCGCGCCCGAATGGTGCATGGTGTGGTTGCAGAGCTCCATTCCCGCCCTGCCCGCCAGATCCTCCCAAGTGGTGATGCCGTAGGCGTAGGTGCTGCCGCTGGGGTTGATCCAGAATGAGCCGACAAGGCCTTTCTCCATTAGCCTTGGGATGACAAAATCCACGTGGCTACCAAGCGAATCGTCGAAGGCAAGCGACACCGCTCCCTGCTTGCCGTCTTTCCATTTGTGGATGACGGTATCACCCACGGCGGCGGAGACCGTATTCACCAATCCCAAAGACAACAGTAGAATGATTGCCAATGTCGCCGCGTTCTTCATGTCTCCTCCGCTATTTGCATTCAACATGCCCGCATCCTACGGATGCAGTGGCGCCCGCAGAGGGGCGCCACTACTGCACGGGGGTTCGTCATTCTTCGTACACCAGTTTCACGTCGTCTAACCATCCGCCTTCGCCCAACGCAAATCAGGGGCAGAGGCTACGGCGAAATGACTCGATGACCTTCATTTCTCATAAATCAAGTTGACGTCATCGAGCCACAAATCAAACGGCTTGCCTTCGTCCTGGGGCGCCCAGTTGATGTGCTCGATCTTCTCCACGGTCAACGCACCCACGCAGTGCTCGCCGGGGCAGGCGTAGGAGGGCTGTTCCATCTCCGACCAGTAGGCGGTGTATTGCTGCCATTCCTTGCCCAGCTTGATTATCTTGCGGTGGCCGCGCCCCGTGCCAGGGAGGCGCACACCTGCCACCGTCCCCTCGCAGGTGAAGCTGTAGGTGTTCTCCTCGTCCGAGCGCGCGTAGAAGGAGACGCCGATGCTGGGGGTAAGGTCGACGGCCTCGTTCCAGCCGCTGATGACGCACTGGAGGGAAATCCATACCCAGTCGGGGTCTTTGCTGACGCCGTAGTTGCCCTTGACGTGCCAAGCCATCTTCGAACCGTCACGCCCGCCCTTTATCTCCTCTACCTCGGCGCTATCTATCTTTGTGACCCCGAGGTCATCGCACACGGCATGCCACATGCCGTTCTTCTCAGCCAGGCTGTGGAGCGCCGCCTGGTTGACCAGGTTGCCGTCCTCGAAATCGTCGAGGAGGCGGCGCGGGAACTTCAGGCCCTTGCCGGCGCCGGGATGGATGTAGTTGTCGACCAGCCGCCTGCCCTCGCTCTTGTCGATGAAGCGGACGGCAGGGACGGGGAAGAACTCCCCCTTTACGGCGGTCGCCAGCTCCACCTCCTTCTCCCCCCCCGCCGGCACAACCACGTCCACGCTTGCCTCCTGCCAGGAGCTCTTCCCCTTCTCCAGTATGAGTGTCCCCTTGAGCTCCTTGCCCTTCCAGGGATTCTTGAGCTTGAGCTTCAGCGTGACCGCGCCATCCTCGCCCAATTCCTCGATGGGCTCAGCGCTGGCCATCCCAGCCAGGATGTTGTAGGGCTGGCTCTCCGCCAGCAAACCAGGCAGGTCGGCGCCGCGCAGGTAGCCCGCCAGCGCCTCGGCCTTCTGCTGCTTCAGCGCCTTCCCTTCCGCGAGCAATCGCCAGGCCAACGCCACCTGGGGGTCTTCCCCGAAAAAGATGCCGTCCACTTCCCTGCGAGGGTGCACCAGTACCGCCCTCCCCGACTTGATGGCCGCGGCCAACTCCTCGCCGCCTGCGGCGGAGGCGAAGATACCCGTGCGCTCACCCCAACCGAAGGCGTGGGTGTGCGTATCCGAACTGCCCACCAGCTGGGGCAATATCCCCTGCTCTTTCCATTGCCAGTATTTCCAGTGCAGGTGTTCCCAGCCGTCTAGCTCCGTGCCCTCGAGGAGTTTCGGGTACTGGGCAACGTTCCATTTCGTCTCCGGCCAGCGTGGGTGGTTCCAGTGTATGACCGCGCCTTGCGCGTGCGCCTCTTTCGCCAGCTCGGCGGGGGATTGCCCAGGGTCTATCGCCTGCTTCAGCGGGTAGGCATTGAAGTGCGCGTCGGTAGTACTGAGCTCGTCGCCGACTATCACCGGGAAGGCGAACCCGTAGTCGGCCATCGCCGCGGAACCTACCAGGGCACCGTCAATGGTGTTGTGGTCGGTAATCACGTGGAAATCCTGGAAGCAAGCGATGGCCTTCAGTGCCAAGCCCTGCGGCGACATTGACCCGTCCGAGTAGAAGGTGTGCGAGTGCGTTTCGCCGCAGTAGAGCTTCTCGTCTGCCGCCAGTCCGGCTTCCTTATCACCCGCCGGTTTCGCCGCGGCAATGACGACTGCCTTGATACGCTCCACCTCTTCAAGGCTCACCGCACGCGGCTCGACCAACAAGGAAAGGAACAGCTCTGCAGCTTCACGCGGAGCGGAATCGATGCGCATTATCTGCGCGCCGACGAGGACAGAGTAGTCCTTCGTAGCCACGGGAACCCAGCCACTGAAGCTCCTCGTAACATGCTCCTTCCAGGCTTTTTCGTCCATGGGCCCGGCGACGATGTAGAGCTCAGCCTCGAGCTCACCGTCCCCCGGCGTCACGGTTTTCTCCGCGTAGCCCTTGACCTTGTCCTTCACTTGCTTCGGGCACCCCGGCAGGATAAGCGCCACCTCGGCTTTCACCATCGGTTCGTCGTCGGCCGAAATCACCAACGCTTCCTCGCCCTTCTTCGAGACGAGCAAGTAGTGCCGCGACGGCTCGTAATCCTCAGGATAGGCACGTCCCCTGAAGGCAGAGGAAGCGACGGAGGCCTGATAACCCGCCAGCTTTGTCTTCTCCACGAGGTAGAGCGGCGAATCATACCCCTTCGCCATCTCAGACGCCGCCGTCTCGGCGCTGGCATGCTCGGTTATCTCCGCCATCATCAAGGGCACGGCACCATAATATAGGCCGACGTTGACGTACTCATGCTCGCTGTCGTATTCCACGACCACCTGCGACTCTTCACCCGTGGTAAGGTTAAGCAGGCTGTAATCCCCCTCTCTCTCCTTTGACACCTTTCCGTCCTTGAGCACTTCGATACGCGCCGCCAACTCGTCGAGCGCGCGCCCAGCCCTTCCTGCCTCGCCGCGGTGAAGCTCGCGCTTCGCCCGCTCGAAGCAGGAAGCGGCGGCCAAGAGCGAGGCAGCCTTGAAGGGCTTCTCCTGTGCCAGCGCGCCCAGGTCGACGCTCTCAAAATACTCCATCGCCTTCGCCAGGCGCGGATCGAGTTCCGCGGCAGGCAAGCTTATCGCCACCGCGATGAAGAGCACGACTATGCCGCTGATGATTCTCTTCATTCTGCCTCCTTGGTGTTTGGGCAACCACGGGGGGTTGCCCCTACAACCCGAAGGAAAGGAACTGTCCTTGCTGGACAGTTCCCTTCCTATTATTGGGTCTGTTTCTTATATATAACTTCGATATCATCCATCCAATAATCTATCTCTGCACCCGCCTCGAGGAAGCCCCAGCTGAAGTAATTCACCTCTTCCACGCTGAGCGGGCCAACGCACTTCTCACCGGGACAGGCCCACTGCGGCTGGGCGAAATCATCCCAGTAGAAGGTGTATTTCTCCCACTCCGTGCCCGTCTTCATGTTTATCTGGTGGGCAAGGCCGATGCTGTGGACAGCCACGCCGCCCACGGTCGCCTCCACCATCACGGCCACGCTGGTGGGCTTGCCCGTACGGGCACGGAAGCTGATGCCGATGGAGCCCGTGATGTCCGCACCGTACTCGAAACCGCGTGGATCAAAACCACTGCTGACCGTCGCCCAGGGGTGCTTGCCGCCCTGACTCCTGCCGCGGTAGCCCGTGATATGCAAGGCGTTCTTGCTGGGGTTGTCCTTCTCGCCGATGATCTCCATCGCTATCTTGCTCTCGCCCAGCTCGTCGCAGCCGGGGTGCCAGTTGCCGTTTCCCGGCGAGATGCCGCTCGCCTTGCACGAGTTCGCATCGTTGCCGTCCTCGAAATCATCGAAGACACGCCGCGTGGTCTCTCCCGTATCGTCAGCGATGGCGACGGTCATATCCACGCCACCCGCGAATTCCACCTTCTCGGGGCGATAGGAGATATCGGTGAGCCGCTCTTCGCTCTTCGGGTCAACGAGGCGCAGGAAGGCGCCGAAGTGGCGGGGTGCAAAGGCATCCGAGCCCGAGTGGAAGAGCAACATCAGCTCGTTGTCGCCTTTCTTGAGCTCCAGCACATCGCCCTTCAGCTTTTCCCCATTCAGCCAGGCAGCGACGATAGCCTGGCTCTGCGTGAGCATCTTCGCCACCCGCGCCTGCTTTGCCTCGACCACGGAAAGGAGCAGGAACTGGTAAGGTCCGCTTTCCGGTTCGCGGTCGCTGGCGCGCGTCATAATCATCTCCGCGCCGACGATATCCGACTCGCCATCTCCCCCCTTGAACCAGCTATAGGCGCGCGCGCCCTCGATCACGCACTTCTTGGCGCGTTTCTCCCCGTCCAGCAACTGCTCGGCCAGCTTGAGCGCGTCACCCCGCTTGTTGGGCAGGGGCCCCAGCGCATAGAAGCCGTTGCGCGGATAGGAGGCATCACGTTCCCCCTCTTCCTCGGTAGCGACAACGTAGAGGCGGCCCGCTTCTTCACCGAGCCTGAAGTCAAGCTGGGCGACGTAGTAAACCTTGCCGGCGTTGTATTTCCAATCCTCGCTCTGCGGCACGAGCTTGACGCTGTCCGAGAGCGCACTACCCGCCTTCACACCGCCCAGGTGCTTCTTCACCACGCCATTCTCCCAGGCGACGGGTAGGCGGTAGACGACGCGCAGGCCGTCCAGTTTCTCCTTGCCCGTGTTCTCGACACTCAACGCCAGCTTGGCTCCCTTCTTCACCAGTGACGCCTTGATATCGGAGAACTCCCCCTTGTTCTCTAACCCACCACCGATGACGTCTATCTTCACGGGAAGAGCGCGCGGTTTGTCGTGGCCGAGGTTGAAGGCGTAGGCGCCGTCGATAGGCTCCAGCACTTTCATGCCCGCTCCCGATTTCCTCACCTTCTTCACCGCAGTGGGTTCCACGCCCTTGACGGCGAAGGTGAGGGGTATCTCGTCATTCAACTCGACCAGCTCGGGACGCGTGAGCGTGACCTTGACCCAGCCGTCCTTGAGCACTTCCTTCTCTATCTTCGTGTTGTGATACTGGTAGCGGTAGGCGGCGTATTCGTTCCAGTTGCAGTACCACCAGGCGGGATTTCCCCCGTATTTCGCCAGTTGCCCCTCGAACTTGGCCCAGGCCTCGGGAGTGTTGTAATAGACGTGGATGCCGATATTCATCGTGGGGCTCTTCCGCTTCAGTTCTTCGTCGGCGAGGATCTCCTCGACCCGCCCGTCGATATCGGCGCCATCGCCAGGCAGGTAGTTCATCTTGATGAAGCACTCGGGCCCGGAACCGTGATAGTAACCAGAGCGGATGAGCAGCTCGAACATGTCCTGGAAGAGATCGCCGCTTGCGGTCAGTTCGTCCGAGAAGCCGAAGGGAAAACCGAAGGCGAGCACGGGCTTATCGCCTTCCGCCTCGCGGTCGATGCGCACGCCGACGAACTCCCACCAGATACGGTTGTGGTTGAGCGACTCCAGCCAGGGGTGCTGCATGGTATGACCGGCGATGGCGTGGCCTCCCTTGATCAGCTTCTTGCTCATGTTACCCGGGTTGTTGGGGTCGACGAGGTCGTAGGTGGGGCCGTACCAGTCCTTGTCACCTGCCGCGTTAAGGTACCAGGTGGCCTTGTAGCCGTGCTTCTCCATCACCTGTTTCATCTTCAGCGTCGTCCAGATGTTGTCGTCCCAGCGAGAGGAGATGGCCCACTCGTAGCCTTTATATAATGGAAGCATCTCGAATCTCGCCTTCTTCGCGGCTGCCTCGTCCTTGAACTGCACCTCGAACTCCTGCACGTAGGAATCCATGACGATCTCGCAGGGGAATTCCGCGTAGGCCGCGCCATATTCACCCGTCACGGCGAGCTTCACCTTGCCCGTGAGCGTGCGCGCCAACGTGATATAGAGCTGTGCCCGTTCCCTGTGATAGGAAGAGTAATAGTCCTTTCCTTTGCTGAGGCGCTCGCCGTTAAGCACGACCTCGGAATCTCCTGCCAGGTCATCGATGATGAAGGTCGGGTTGACGAGCTTCCCCTCGCCCAGCTCCAGCTCGGCGAACAGGTCGCCATAGTCAGCCTTGAGGCGGAAGGCACGCAGCATCGGGTCATAGCCGGGCACGGCCAGCTTCACCGTCTCGTCCTCACGCCCGGGACCGGGCGATGCCTCCGTGATTACGTCACCGTGCTCAGCGGTGAGCTTCGCCTTCGCTATCGTCTCCTGTTCCTTGATAAGCGCCTCGATGCGGCCCGAACTGTGCTTCTCCAGAACGATCAACGTGGCGTAACTGTATTTCGGGTAGCCGCTGTAGCTATAGCTGCCGAATTCCACCCTTTCCGTGCCGATGCCGAAGGGTACCTGCCAGGTCAGCTTGGCGGCCCAGCCCTCAGGGTTAACGGCGTAGCATCCTATCTGGTAGGGCATTTCCCAGCAATCCTTCTTGCCCTCACCGTCTATGGGGTAGTTTCCCGCGGCGATGATCGGTTCGCTCGCTCCCCCCCAATACTCGCTGCCCATGGGTAATTCCGCGTAGGTACGAGTGGCGATGATGGCCTCGGCACGGTCGCTTGGCTTGTGCCACTCGCGCACGTAGGGGATGGTGTTATCACCCAGCGTCTTGACCAGCTTCGCCCCCTTGGCGAGCAGGTCGTCGCACCTGAGCGTACCGTCCGTGCCACAAGCGACGCCCGTGTAATTCCCGTAACCGCCCTCGTGCCAGGGCCATTCCAGGTAAGGAGAGCGGGTGTCAACATTAGCCACGCCCGGCTTGAACTCGCTCATGTCCATGCTGATGGCGTAGAGGATGTAATCGCAACCGTTAACAAAGATGAAATCGCGCGTCACGCCGATCTTCTCCCCGTATTTCTTCTCCTTGTCATGGTAGGTCATGCGGTATTTCGCGCGCAAGATGGCATGGTTCTCCCCCCTGAAGATCCATTCCAGGCCGTGGAAATCATTGCCAGAACGGCCGCTGACGGTACGGTTGGCGCCCTCGGGGTAGTGTGAAACATCCGTGATGCCATCACCACCTGATTCCGCCTTGATCTCGAGCTTCGGCTCGCCATAGCTATAATAGACGATGGCGCCGGGCAGATGTTCCTGCACCTTCGTGGCGATGTGCGCCTCGCGCTCAAGGCCCTGGCTGTCAAGCCAGGTCACCTTGTCCACCTTGGCCGCGGCGACACCCTCCGAGGCGGGCTGGTTCTCGGTGATCGTGAGCTGGGCACTGACGCTCCCGCTAAGCACAAGCGAGACTGCAAAGATAGCTATCTTCTTCATAATTATCCTCGGATTTGGGTGAAGGGGTATTATACGCCGAGGAAGAGGTAAACCGCAAGGGTGCAAAGGTGAAAAGGTACAAAGGGGTAAAGGGAAGGCGACGACCAGCTTAGCCCACGGTTATCCCATCGCCGCGCTTGAAGATGCCTACAAACTGTGTGGTGACGATGCCTGTAGAGCTATCCTATGTCCATACCATCGCCCCTTTTGAAAATCCCTTCTAGCTCTACAGGCATCCTTCCGGTTGATCTGTTTTCCCCCAGCCACACCTTGACCGCTGCCTCCTGGGAATGCGCGCTCTCGTTGAAGGTAAAGACGGTGACGGGAGCGGCGTGGTAGTTATGCATCGCCCAGGGGTCGCCGAACGAGGTTATCACCACCTTGGCGCCGCAGGTGAGGATACCGAAGTAGAAGAGGCCAAGGGTCTTGGCGCTGGGCATCAGGCTTCCCTCGCCCCAGGAGGGGATGACGAAGAAATTCATGAAGACATAGTCACTACTCGCCGCGGCGCGATGCACGGCGGCGATATCACCATGCGAGAGCTCGGCGGAGAGCTCGAATTCCTTGACCCGCGCTCCCTGCTTCCTCAACAGCTTCCCCACCACGTCAGCGGGAACACGCTGGCCCTTCTCGCGCATGCGCTTCGTCTCGGGCGCGTATATCTTGATCACGGCGACCTTCTTGCCCCTGATCTTCCTGATGGGCAGGACCTTACCCTTGTTGGTGAGTACGGTCACGGCCTTTTCGGCAACGCGGCGGCGCAGGGCTTCGTACTGCCCCGGCGCGAACAGCTTCCGCCGCTGGGCGGCGGGGGCGGGAGCGCCGCCGTCTCTGTCCAGGCCAAGGCGCAACTTGGCGCGAAGCACGCTACGCACCGCCTCGTCGAGCCGCCTGCGCGGCAATTCACCCGACTTCGCAGCATCCAAGAGGGCGCCGTAGTCCCTGTCTATCTCGTCGGGATTGAACTGGAGTAACATGTCTATGCCCGCGTTAATCGCCTTAACCGAGGCTTCCTCGCGTGTATATTGCGTGGTGATGCCGCCCATGTTCAGGGCGTCAGTGATGACGAGGCCCTTGAAACCCATGGCGCCGCGCAGTACGCCCGTTATCACCTCGCGCGAGACCGAGGTGGGCACGGCGCGGCCATTGCGGGGGTTCTTCTCCTTTGTAAGAGAAGGTACCTCGAGGTGCGCCACCATTATCGCCGCAAGGTCGGCCTCGCGCATGGCGCGTGCGTAGGGAGCGAGGCGCAGGCGCTTCATCGCGTTGCGTGAATCGGTGACCAGCGCAGTGGAGACATGCTGGTCCATGCCGCTGGCGCCCCCCGCGGGGAAATGCTTGGCACAGGCGAGCATGCCGTTGTCCTGCACGCCCTTGGCATACTGCACGCCGCGCCGCGCCACGATATCGGGGTCGTCGCTGTAGGCGCGGATGTTGACGTCGGCGCAGAGGCGGTCGGTGTTGACGTCGAGCACAGGGCTCATCGTGATATTCACACCCATCGAGCGCCCCTGCCTGCCGCAAATGGCGCCGATCTCGTACTCCGTCCCCTTATCACTCCCCCAGCCCCGCGCCATGGCGCGGGGGAAGCTGACACCGTCTTTCACCATCTGCCCCGTGCCCATCTCGTAGTCGCCGCCGAAGAGGAGCGGCACCTTCGAGGCCTTCTGCATCCTGCTCACCCAGCTGGCGATGACGCTCGAAGAGGCGCCGAAGAGGAAGCAGGCGCCGAGGTGATAGTCCTTGACCCGCTGCAAGCAGGCAGGGAAGTCCACCTCGCGCATGCCGTAGCAGGCGACCATTAGTAATTGACCTACTTTTTGCTCGACTGTCATGCCAGAGAGAGTGTCTTCGATCCAGGGGGATTTTCTCATTGTAACCTCATTGTTGTCCCTCGTCGCTCGTCGCTGGTCGCTCGTGTATTCCACACGATGACCGTGCCTCTTCCGCCTTCGCCTATCGGCTACGGCGCGACAGGGCGAGGCACAAATGCCAGAGGGAGAGCGTGTCTTCGATCCAGGGGGATTTTCTCATTGTAACCTCATTGTTGTCGCTAGCCCTTCGATTGCCCTCAGGGCCCTTCTCGCCCTGAGCACTTCGACTCACTTCGTTCGCTCAGCGCAGGCGAGCCGTCTGAGATAAGGGCGAGTCGAAGGGTCGCTTGTTGCTAGTTCGTCCTGCGCGATGACCTATGGAAGTCGGAGGTCAGAAGTCGGAGGTCGGATCCAATACAAGCTTCCGACTTCCGATCTCCGATTCCCGACTTCCACTACTGTTGCCCTTACCGTTTGTCTGTCTTATGCGGGACCGCGTCGACAGTGGTGAGCTGGAACTCAAGCAGGCGGTCTTTCAGCTTCGCCAGCACGCCCGCATATTTCGGGTCGTCGATGCGGTTCTCCAGCTCGCCCGGGTCGCGTTTCAGGTCATAGAGCTCGTCCTGCTCGTAGAGACGCCGCACGTACTTGTGCGTGCGCGTGCGGCACATCACCGCTTTGCCGTGCTCGGGGCCGTCCCCCGCCTGCCACACGAGGCGCGGGTAATAGATGTCGTGCGGGTCGGTGTGCCCAGGCTCATATTCCAGCTCCTTGCAGTGCTCCTCGCCCTGCAGGCGCCCGCCCTCGGCGAAGACGGCGTCGCGCCCCTTCCCCTCCCCGCGCGCCAGGGGCAGGAGCGAACGGCCGAAATGCGTATGGCTGGGAGAGATCCCCGCCAGCTCCTCTACCGTGGCGGGAAAGTCCACCAGCTCCACCAGTTCATTGCGCACACCGGGTTTGAGCTTCGTTCCGCGGGGCGGCTTGAAAACGAAAGGCACGCGCAACAGAGAGTCCTCGCAAGTGTTCTGGTTGATATCCACGAGGCCGTAATCCCCCGCCCACATACCGTGGTCGCTGAAGAAGAATACGGCGGTGTCATCGTATGCGCCGGCCTGTTTCAGCGCTTTCAGCACCATGCCGAACATGTGGTCCACGCGTGAGCACATGCCGTAATAGACGGCGCGCATCTCGTTCCATTGCTCTTCCTTCATGCGTTTGAAACCGCTCTTCTCGTATATCCCTTTCAATATAGATGGCTTCTTGTTCCATTTCGGCGTGGGGATGCGCGGCGGTACTTTGCCGCGGTCTATGATACTGTAAAAGGGCTCATCCACAGCAAAAGGTGGATGCGGGCTGGCAAGAGGCAGGTAGATACAGAAGGGTCTACCCTGAGCAGCGCCGAAGGGCTTACCCTTTGGCATTGCCCCTATCTGTTCCACCGCGCCTTTGACCACGGCCATATCGTAGTCGGTGTAGTCCTCTTCATCCGCGTGCTTTTCATTCTTGCCCTTGAAGAAAGAGAAGAACCCCGCATCTTTCGGCTTGCCGCGGAACTCAGGGATCTCAGCGTGCAGGTTGCCATGCCGCACGTCACGCGGCTCGTACTTGATATCACAGTAGTCGAAAAGACCGCGCTGGGCGGGGACGAGGTCGTTCTTGCCGCCCCACCAGACGAAGTAGCCCTGCTGTTTCAAGGTGCGCAACAGCACGGGTTCGTCCTCGCGCATCATGTGAAACATGGTGCGGTGGCCACGCGTGTGCGGGTACCAGCCGCTCATAAAAGAGCAACGGCTGGGAACGCAGACGCCGTTCTGGGCAAAGGCGTGGCGAAAGGAGACGGCGTCCCCTTGCACCAGGCCGTCCAGGTTCGGCGTGCGCACGCAGGGGTTGCCGAGGTGGCCCATCGCCTCGCCACGGTAGTGGTCGGGATTAAAGATGAG
>CBDVCL010000020.1:0-12103 GCA_965372475.1 uncultured bacterium
TGCCAATCCACACCATCTGTTGAATACCAAACGTCATTCCTATATGTCCCATCATAGCCGGCAATTACCCACATCTTTCCATCATAAACCACACTCGAGTGTTGAGCTCTATCTGCGAACGCGGCCGCTGCTGTAGCCTGTATCCAAGTTACTCCATCTGTCGAATACCAAACATCACTATATTCAATCAAACTATCAGTGCCGCCAATGACCCAAATCTTGCCATTATAAACCACGCTGGAATGGTCAGTCCTTCCTCCAAAACCAGCGTCTGCGGTTGCTTCCACCCAGTCACTGCCTATCTGGGCAAAGCCGTCTACGTGCACTATCGCAAGCAAAACCGCAAGCACTTTCATGAGTCTATCCAGCATTACGCCCATGCTAAATATTCTCCTGGTATTTTTCTGTCGAATGAATCTTTCTCATGAGTCCTTTGAGCTACGCTTGTGTTTCCACCTATCAATTTTACCGCAGTCCCGATATTTGTCAAGAGGCCAATTGTTTAACAAGAAAAGGGGCGGCACGCAAATGCGCCGTCCCTTTCCCTCCAAGATCAGCCTTCCCTTCAGTCTATCACCCTGATGGTGTCAAGTCATTTCTGTCCCGGGTCGCGTGTCTCTTGTCTCGCGTCGCCTTCACACAAAACACTGGCCATTCCCGTCTCGCGTCGCGTGTCGCCTTGACACGAGACGCGTGACCCGTGACGCGTGACCAGGGATTGTGCTATAATCTTCCTCACGAATCCATAACTCACTATGAAGAGACAACTGCCTCAAACAAGAAGAAAGCGAAAGAAACCCAATCCCTGCATTGCCTGCCCGGCGCCATGTTGCCACGACCTGGCAACGCCAATAGATAAGCCGCGTGAGAAGAGCGACATCGAAGACGTACGCTGGCAATTGCGCTACGATACGGTGAGCGTAGCGATACGCAACCACCGCTGGTACCAGGTGGTGAAGGGACGCTGTATCTACCTCGGACGGGACAATATGTGCCGCATATACGATAAGCGCCCCCGCAAGTGCCGCGAGCACAACCCACCCGATTGCGAGAAGTACTGCCGCTGGTACGACGTGATCATCAACACGCCGGAGCAACTGGACAAGCACCTCGGACTGGACGGCGGTAAAAGGAAGCGAAAAAAGAAGCGCCGTTGAACCACCAAGGCACTGAGACACCAAGGAATATGGACGCACCGTGCTCTTGGATAACGGCAGGTAGTGCTCTTCGGCTGCGGGAGAGCATTCTTGGTCTTGGACGGATACTCGAAGGAGCAGCGTTAGGCACAAAGGCATTGGAGACACCAAGAGGATTATGCTTCTCCTTGGTGCCTCAAATAGGGAGCCGTTCTTGGTGCCGCACGTTTGCATGAGAGCACAACTGGTAAGGCCAATAGGTGCTCCCCTAGGAACGAAGAGATGAGGTGGTCTTCATCCAAGAGGATCTGCGTTCTCCTTCTTGGTGCCTTGGTGTCTTGGTGGTGAGAAAAGGCTTGCTTTGGATACAGGGCTATCCCGCCTCCGACTTCCGACCCTTCGACTCACTTCGTTCGCTCAGGGCCGTGAACCGTGCCCTGAAAGGGCTCTGGTTCACGGCTTCCGACCTCCGGTTTCCCCTACCGTAACGACTTATGATACTCCTGCAATGACTTGACCCCCATCACCTTCCGCCGTTTCAACACCTCTATCGCGTCCGCGGTAGCCATCGCCCCCGCGATGGTGGTAACGAGGGGACCGCTAGAAGCGATGACTTGCTGCCGCATCCGCCCCTCGTCCTTGCGCGGTATCTTGCCCGAGGGGGTGTTCATCACCAGCGCGACCTGGTTGTTCTTGATCATGTCGACGACGTTGGGGCGCCCCTCGGCGAGGCGCGGCGTCACCTTTACCCTTATCCCCTTGGCCGCGAGCGCCGCCGCCGTCCCGGCCGTGGCCAGCAGTTTGAATCCCAGCTTCTCCAGCTTGCGGGCCACGGGGATGATACCCCGCTTGTCGGCGTCCTTGACGCTGATGAAAACGTTCCCTTTCACGGGCAGATTCTGACCCGCGGCGATCTGGCTCTTGGCGTAAGCGGCGCCGAAAGTGGAGTCTATGCCCATCACTTCGCCCGTGGACTTCATCTCCGGGCCGAGGGAGGGATCGGAACCGGGAAAGCGCGAAAAGGGGAATACCGATTCCTTGACGGCGACGTGCTTCGCCGTCTTCTCCCTTATGAACTTTAACTGTTTGAGCGTCTTACCCAGCATGATCTGCGTGGCCAGCTTGGCGAGGGGCACGCCGATGGTCTTGCTGACAAAGGGTACGGTGCGGCTGGCGCGGGGATTCACCTCGATCACGTATACGGCGCCGTCCTTCACCGCGTACTGGATATTCATAAGGCCCTTCACCTTCAGTTCCTTTGCCATGGCGTAAGTGCTCCGCTTGACCTCTTCGAGTATCTTCTTGCCCAGCGTGTGCGGCGGCAGGACCATGGCGCTGTCCCCTGAGTGTATGCCCGCCTGCTCGATGTGCTCGAAGATGCCGCCGAGAACGCAGTCCCTGCCGTCGGCGATGGCGTCGACATCCACCTCGATAGCATCCTCGATGAACTTGTCCACCAGCACGGGATGCTCGGGCGAGGCCTTGACCGCTTTTTCCATGTAGTCCTTCAACTCGGCGTCGTCATAGACCAGTTCCATCGCCCTGCCGCCCAGCACGTAAGAGGGCCTGACGAGAACGGGGTAGCCGATCTTATTAGCGATGCGCTTCGCTTCGGCGAAGGAGACAGCGGTGTCGTTGGCCGGCTGGAGCAGGCCGAGCTTCTTCAGCATCTGCTGGAAGCGCTTGCGGTCCTCGGCGCGGTCGATGGAATCGGGGCTGGTGCCAAGTATCTTCAGGCCCGACTTGTAAAGGGCGGTGGAAATGTTCAGAGGCGTCTGGCCGCCGAACTGGACTATCGCCCCTATCGGCTTCTCCACGTCGACGATGCTCAGCACGTCCTCCAACGTGAGCGGCTCGAAGTAGAGCTTGTCCGAGGTGTCGAAGTCGGTGGACACCGTCTCGGGATTGCAGTTGACCATGATGCTCTCTATGCCCGCCTCCTTCAGGGCGTAAGAGGCGTGGCAGCAGCAGTAGTCGAACTCTATGCCCTGGCCGATGCGGTTGGGGCCGCCGCCAAGGATCAGCACCTTTTTCTTATTCGAAGCAATGCTCTCGCTCTGCGTTTCATAGGTAGAATAGTAGTATGGTCTTTCCGCCGCGAACTCCCCACCGCAGGTGTCCACCAGCTTGTAGACGGCCCTGATGCCCTGCCGTTTGCGGTAGGCCCTGACCTTCTCCTCGCTCGAGCCCAGCAGGTAAGCGAGCTGGACGTCCGAGAAACCGTTGCCCTTCGCCCGTTTCATCAACTCCGCGGGGAGCTTCAGCGTCACGCCGCGATGGCGGCGCACCTCGTCCTCGATCTCGACCAACCGCTTCATGTTGTCCAGGAACCAGCGGTCTATGCGGCTAAGCGAGTAGATCTCATCTATACTAAGGCCTATCTTCAGGCCGTACCTTACATAGAAGAAACGGTCGTCGCTGGGCACGCGTATCTTTTCCTTGATCCTCTCAACCAACTCCGGCGCGGGGCGTTTCAACTCTTTGTCGCTTATCTCGTCCCGTCCGTCGGCGCCGAAACCGAAGCGCTTCGCCTCCATCGAGCGAATGCCCTTCTGCATCGCCTCGTTGTAGTTCCTGCCGATGGACATCGCCTCGCCCACCGCCTTCATCGAGGTGTTCAAGACCGGCGAGGTGCGCGGGAACTTCTCAAAGGTGAAGCGGCAGATCTTGAAAACGCAGTAGTCCACCGTCGGCTCGAAGAAGGCCTTGGTCACCCCTGTCACCTGGTTCATCACCTCGGGCAGGGTCAGGCCCACCGCCAGCTTGGTTGCCACGCGCGCGATAGGGAACCCCGTGGCCTTGGAAGCGAGTGCGGAGGAGCGAGAGAGGCGCGGGTTGACCTCGATTATCACGATATGCCCATTGTCGGGGTCCTGCGCGTACTGGATGTTGACGCCGCCTCCCGTCACGTCTATCTTCCTGATGATCTTCTTGGAGAGATTAACGAAATCCACGTACTCCGGGGCGGTCAGGGTCTGGGCCGGGGCAACGACGATGCTGTCCCCCGTGTGCACGCCCATGGGGTCGACGTTCTCCATCGAGGTGATCATGATCACGTTGTCGGCGCAGTCGCGCATCACCTCGAACTCTATCTCTTTCCAGCCCAACACCGACTGCTCCACGAGGATCTGCCCCACGGGGCTGATCTCCAGGCCCGTGGCCAGTGCCTGCCTCAGCTCTTCCTTGTTGTAGACGATGGAGCCGCCGCTGCCGCCCATGGTGTAAGCGGGGCGCAGTATCAGGGGGAAGCCTATCTTCAGGCCTATCTTCATCCCCTCCTCAATGCTCGTGGCAATGCCGCTCCGGGGCAGGTCTATGCCTATCTCCTGCATCGCCTTCTTGAAAAGGTCCCTGTCCTCGGCGCGGGAGATGGCGTCCACGTCACAGCCGATGGCTTCCACGCCGTATCTCTTCAGGATGCCCTGTTTCATGAGGAAGAAGGCCAGGTTTAACCCCGTCTGTCCCCCCAGCGTAGGCAAAATGGCGTCGGGGCGCTCTTTCTTGATTATCTCGGTGACCGCCTCGACGGTGAGGGGCTCTATATAGGTGACGTCGGCCATGCCCGGGTCGGTCATGATCGTGGCCGGGTTGCTGTTGATCAGCACGGTGGTATACCCCTCCTCGCGCAGTGCCTTGCAGGCCTGGGAGCCCGAGTAGTCGAACTCGCACGCCTGGCCGATAATGATCGGTCCCGAGCCGATCATCAGGACTTTCTTGATGTCTTTCCTCTTCGGCATCTTCTGTTTCCTCGTATTAGTTCTTGTCACGAGTCACGAGTCTCGGGTCTCGCGTCAAGCGACTCGCGACACGTGACCCGGGACACGCGACTCCCTACTTCGCCATCTTGAGAAACCGCCCAAACACCTCATGCGTCTCGCCACAACCGGGGTCGCCCGGCAGGTACTGAGTGGAAATGAACTTCAGCCGCTTGCTTGCCATCTCCTCTATCGTGCCGTCGTTAAGGTTGCGCAGCGTCACCTTCACCTCGCGCCGCTTCTTGATCGACTTCTCATCGACTATATACGAGTGATTTTGAACGGTGATCTCACCATGCAAGGAGTCGTCCCCTTTCACGGGATAATTGACCCCGTGGTGCCCCACCTTCATCTTCTTCAATTTGCCGCCCAGGGCCAGGCCGATCACCTCGTGCCCGGTGGAAATGCCCAGAATCGGTATCCGACCCAGCAGTTTACTCACCTCCGCGGCGACGGCGGGGAGAGCTACGTCCCCCTCGGGCCCGCTGGAAATTATCAGGCCGCGCGGTTTGAGCTTGAGCACCTGCTCCGCCGTGATGCGATAGGGCAACAGGGAAAGACTACAACCCAGCCGCTTCAGTTGCTTGAGCAGGCCGTTAGTTACCCCCAGGTCGAGAACGGCAATATGCGTGCCGCCCGGCTTGCCCTTGAGCTTGTAGGGCTTGGCCACGGATATGCCGCGCACGTAATCGACGCGGCGTTTCTTTTCCTTGCTCAGCCTGGCGAGGAGCGCCGCCTTGCTCGCCTTCGCGTCGGCGACGATGCCCAGCATCTGTCCCTTGTCGCGGATCCTCACCGCCAGGGTGCGCGTATCCACACCGCCCAGCACGGGCAGGCCCTCTTTCCTCGCCAACTCGGCAAAGCTGCCCTCCGCCTGCCAGTTCGAGTAGATGCGGCTCGCCTCCTTTATCACCAGCGCTCCCAGCAGACAATAAGGCGAGGCCTTGAACTTGTTCGCCACACCATAATTGCCGATGAGAGGGTAGGTGAGAACGAGGATCTTGCCGGCGTTGGCGGGATCGGTGACCATCTCCTGGTAGCCGACCACGGCGGTGTTTAGCACCACCTCGCCGATACGCTCATCCGCCGCTCCCCTGGCAACACCTGTGAAAACCGTACCGTCTTCCAGCACTAATCTCGCTTGCATCTATAGCTCCTTTCACCCGGATTCACGATCCCGCCGTCACCATCGTCGCGGCACAAAAAAAGACGAAGGTACTAGACACCTTCGTCTGGAACAAGCCGCGTCGCTTTCTTTTCCTCATCGGTTTTAAATAATACTATCACCCGCCCCGGAGTGTGTCAAGCGATTTCTTGTTTATCATGTTTTTTTCCTTGAGTGCGACGCTGCCGGCAACACGCTATCTGAGTTCCCACCGCCCATAGGGGTAATTTCATCCTTGAGCAGAAAAGATTTATCTTTTTTCCTTTCACGTAGTATAATCATATCTTAAAATGTTGCTTTGGATTCGAGTCTATGATGACACACCGGCACACCGCTGTGCGGCAATCAACCAAGCCCTGGAGACACGACCATGAGCGGTAGTATCGGATTCGACAACGAGAAGTACCTCAAGCAACAGACCGCCGAAATACTCAAGCGGGTGAAGAAGTACAAAAGCAAACTCTACCTCGAGTTCGGCGGCAAACTGCTCTTCGATTATCACGCCGCGCGCGTCCTGCCCGGTTACGACCCCAACGTAAAGATGCGCTTGCTCCATAAGCTCAAGGACAAGACCGATATCATCCTCTGTATCTACGCGGGAGACATCGAGCGCAAGAAGGTGCGCGCCGATTTCGGTATCACCTACGATAGCGAGGCGATGAAGCTGATCGACGACCTGCGCGGCTGGGACCTGGAGATAGCCGCGGTGGTGATAACCCGCTTCGAGGGCCAGCCGGCGGCGAAGATATTCAAAGACAAGCTGGAGCGCCGCGGCATCAAGGTCTACACGCACAGCTTCACCAAGGGCTATCCCACCGACGTCAACCTCATCGTCAGCGACAAAGGATACGGCGCCAACCCCTATATCAAGACGAAGAAGCCGCTCGTCGTCGTCACGGGCCCCGGGCCGGGCAGCGGCAAGCTCGCCACCTGCCTCTGCCAGTTCTACCACGAGTATAAGCGGGGCGTGAAGGCGGGCTATGCCAAGTTCGAGACATTTCCCATCTGGAACCTGCCCCTCAAGCATCCCGTGAATACCGCCTACGAAGCGGCGACGGTCGACCTCGGCGACTTCAACCTCGTCGACCCTTTCCACCTCGAGACTTACGGCAAGACCGCGGTGAACTACAACCGAGACGTCGACGCCTTCCCCCTGCTGCGGCGCATCCTGGAGAAGATCACGGGCAAGAAATCGGTATACCAGTCTCCCACCGACATGGGCGTGAACAGGGCCGGTTTCGGCATCATCGACGACAAGATCGTGCGCGAGGCCGCAAGGCAAGAGGTGATACGCAGGTATTTCCGCAGCCACTGCGAATACATCATCGGTTTGCTGGACAAGGCAGGCGCCGACAGGTCCGAACTGCTGATGAAGAAGCTGGGGGTCAGACCGGAGGACAGGAAGGTCGTCGTGCCTGCCCGCAAGGCGGCGGCGCAAGCGCAGAGGAAGAAAAAGGGCAGCGAGGGCATCTACTGCGGCGCGGCGACGGAACTGCGGGACGGCGTGATCATCACGGGCAAGAACTCAACCATCATGCACGCCGCGTCCAGCCTCGTTCTCAACTCCATCAAGCACCTCGCGGGCATCCCCGACGGCATCCACTTGATAGCCCCAAACGTGATGGAGTCGATCGGCGCTCTCAAGAAGAAAGTGCTCAAGATGAAGAGCATGAACCTTGACCTGGAGGAAACGCTGATCGCGCTCAGCATCAGCGCCGCCGCTAACCCTGCGGCCCAAACGGCGATGGAAAAACTGGAGGAACTCAAAAGCTGCGAGGTGCATATCACCCACATGCCCACGCCGGGCGACGAAGCCGGCCTGCGCAAGCTGGGGGTGAATCTTACCAGCGACGCCAACTTTTCCACAAAGAACCTGTTCGTAGCTTAACTGTCTCGTGTCACGAGTCACGCGTCGCGCGCCGTTTGACGCGGGACCCGGGACGCGAGACACGCGACGAGAAAAGGAGACAACAATGGCGACCGCAGAACTAACGGAACTGAAGGTGGCGGACCTGGACACAACGAAGTTCATTGAGGAGGAAGCGAAGAAGCTCAAAGACGCGGTGGGAGACGGCATCGCCATCAACGCGCTCTCGGGGGGCGTGGATTCGTCCGCGGTGACGATGCTGGGACACAAGGCGCTGGGTGACAAGCTCAAGACCTATTTCATCGACCACGGTCTGATGCGCCAGGGCGAACCCGAGCACATCCGCGACCTCTTCAAGGGACTGGGGGTGACGGTGGAGCTGCTTCCCGCAAAGAAGGAGTTCTTCGGCGCCCTCAAAGGCCTCACCGACCCGGAGGAGAAACGGGAAGCCATCACCCAGACGTTCTACAAGGAGGTCTTCGGCAAACTGGTCAAAGACACGGGAGCCAAGCACCTACTGCAGGGGACCATCTTTACCGATGTGGAGGAGACCCTGGCGGGAGTCAAGCGCCAGCACAACATCCTTGCCCAGTTGGGCATCAACACCGAGGAGGCGTTCGGCTACAAGGTGCTTGAGCCCCTGATCCGCCTGCGCAAGCCCGGCGTGCGCGTCGTGGCGGAGGCGTTGGGGCTTCCCGAGGGCACCTTCAAGCGCCCGCCCTTCCCCGGCCCCGCGCTGGTGACGAGGGTGATCGGCGAGGTGACGACTGAGCGGATCAAGACGGTACGCAAGGCGACGGTGATCGTAGAGGAGATACTCAAAGACAGCGGCGCTTTCCAGTACATGGCGATCCTGCACTCATCCAAGGTAACGGGGATGCGTGACGGCAAGCGGGACTACGGCGACCAGATAGAGGTGCGCTGCTGGGAGAGCAAGGACGCCGTCACCGGCTCGCCGACCAACCTGCCCTTTGACGTGCTGGAGAAGCTGGCGGAGCGGATCACGGGCGAAGTGCCGGGCGTGGTCAGCGTCACCTATAACATCACCAAGAAGCCGCCTTCGACGCTGGAAGCGGTGTAATACCGATAATAGGTGGAACGGCCCAGCCGTTCCTACCACAAGGGTTGTAGGGGCGGTCCCCCGTGGCCGCCCCCTTGCGCCCGAACAGCGGCCGGCCGTCTCAACAACAGAGGACATAGAACGGCCGGCACGCCCGTGACTCACTCCTAGCCTCGCTTTCCCTTATCCCCTTGTACCCTTGCCCCCTAATACCCTTACACCCCTATCCCCTTATGTTGTATAATGACCCCTTATGAAAATCATCTTCACGATCACCAGTTCCTGGTGTCCCGCGCAAGAGGCGGGTACCAAGCGGCCGAAATACGTGCCCGGCCTATGCACTCCCCTCAATGAAGATAGCGGTCTCGCCGACACGCTGAGGAGCTTGCGGCAACTTCCCGCGCGGGACCTCGAGGTGGCCGTGATCGCCATCGCTTCCGACCCCTCGATAGAAGAGGCGGTGGAGAAGAAGCTCCGCGGCATCATCAGGTCCGCCCGGTTCAAGTGCCCGGTCCACCTGGTGACGAGAAACGTGCTGGGCCGCTTCAAGGCCCGCTTCGAGCAGGTGGGATTCGGCCGCTACCGCAGGTTCGCCAACACTTCTTCCCTGCCCCGCCAGCGAAACTTCGCCCTGCTCCTGGGACACCTGCTGGACGCGGACGCTACCGTCATCCTCGATGAAGGCTGCGTGGTAGAAGACAAGTCCTTCCTGAAGAAAATAGAAGCCACCATTCATGCCACCGGACCGGCGCCGCCGCTGGGTGCCATAGGCATATACGGCATGCAGCCCGACGGCGGCCGCCTCTTCCACGAATCCCTCGGCTGGCGGGACACGGGCTGGCCCAAGGACAAGCTCATCAACCAGGCCCTGCACAAGGTCGGCAAGGCCGACAGGCACGCCGATACTCCTTTCATCTTCGGCGGCAAGATGGCGATCATGCGCTCCCTGGCGGAGGACGCCTGCTTTGACCCCTTCATCGAATACGGCACCGACCTTGATTTCCTGCTCGGCGCCCGCCTGCACGGCTACCGCTTCATCCTCGACCGCTTGCTGACAGTCAAGGTACCGCTGCCGCCCGAGCGCGACCGCTGGCGCCGTTATCGCCAGGACATCTGGCGCTTCGTCCATATGCGTTACAAGTTGACCCACCAGGCAAAGCTGGCGAGCAAGGGCAAGAAGCTTTCCCTTGGCGACTTCAACCCCTATCCCGGCGCGTTCATGCGCTTCTCCCTCTATCCCCGTGCCGTGCTCGTCAACGTCTGCTGTTTCCTCGTCAACCTGGTCCGTCTCCGACTCAAGGCATGGCACTACCTGGTCAACGCCTTCTATATCCCCCCCCGTGCGCGCTACGGGCAAAGGAAAAGGTTCAAGAGCTACCTGGGCGTGCTGGAGGACTGGCGTTCCTTCGTGCGGGTAGTGCGGGAGGACCGGGAAGCGCTGCGTAAGATACTACTTAGCGACAACTGATGCTGTCACGAGTCGCGTGTCGCGCGTCGCGCGTCAACTGACACGGGACCCGAGACACGAGACACGACTAAACCAATGATCGCGATCATAGATTACAACATGGGCAACCTCTGGAGCGTGCTTAACGCCTTCCGCAAGATAGGCGCGGCAGCGAAGCTCACCGCCAAGCCGGAGGAAGTGCGGCAGGCTGACGCGATCGTGCTCCCCGGCGTAGGCGCCTTCGCCCAGGCGATGGACAACCTGAACCAGTTGGGCATGAGCGAAGTTATCCGAGAGCGCACCGCGGACGGGGTGCCTTTCCTCGGCTTTTGTCTGGGATTACAACTCCTGCTCAGCGAGAGCGAGGAAGACGGCAAACACTCGGGCCTGGATATCATCAAGGGGAAGGTGGTCCGCTTTCCCCCGGGCGAGAAAGTGCCCCAGATGGGCTGGAACAAGGTCAGCCAGACGAAAGATGACCCGATACTCGACGGTTTACCCGACTCGCCTCACATGTACTTCGCCCACTCCTACTATGTCGTGCCCGAGGACACCTCTGACATCCTGGGCGAGACGGAATACGGCATCAAGTTCGCCTCGATGCTGGCGCGGGGTAGAATATACGCGACGCAGTTTCATCCTGAGAAAAGCGGCGATATCGGCTTGGCGATGCTCAAGAATTTCGTGAAATTGACCGAATCGGAGACGGGGCGACGGGGCGACGGGGCGAAGTAGTATGGCGCGCCGGTTCGCCGTTTCGCCGGCTCGCCGTTTCAAAAACACAAGGAGACAATCATGCTTGCCAAAAGGATCATCCCTTGCCTGGACGTGAAAGAAGGGCGCGTGGTGAAAGGCATCAACTTCATAAACCTCAAGGACGCGGGAGACCCAGCGGAGAGCGCCGCGGCCTACAGCAAGGGCGGCGCGGACGAGTTGGTTTTCCTTGACATCACCGCAACCGTTGAGAAGCGTGACACCATCGCCGAGGTGGTGAAGAAGACCGCGCAGCAGGTCTTCATCCCCCTCACCGTGGGCGGCGGCATCCGCTCCCTCGAGGACATCACCAAGATACTCAAGGCGGGGGCGGACAAGATATCCATCAACTCCGCCGCCGTGCGCGACCCCGACCTGATAAACAAGGCATCGGAGAAGTTCGGCGCCCAGTGCACGGTGGTAGCCATAGACGCCAAGAAGACCGGGGAAAACAAGTGGGAGGTGGTCATCGCCTCGGGCACCGAAAAGACGGGCAAGGACCCTATCGATTGGGCGAAAGAAGTCGAGAAGCGCGGTTGCGGCGAGATACTGCTGACCAGCATGGACTGCGACGGCACCCAGGATGGTTACGACGTGCCGCTCACTCGGGCCGTATCAGAGGCGGTCAATATCCCCGTGATCGCCTCGGGCGGCGCGGGAAAGCCCGAACATCTGTATGAAGTCCTCACCGAGGGCAAGGCCGACGCGGCGCTTGCCGCGTCGATATTCCATTATGACTCGTATCCGATCGCCAAGGTCAAGGAATTCCTGATCGGCAAAGGTGTAAACGTACGCCCGTAGTTGTCACGTGTCGCGCGTCGCGGGTCTCGTGTCACTGCAGGAAGCAGACAGATAACGCATCAACCCGCCTATCTTGCTGCCGATTTCAGAGGCGCATTCGTAGAATGCGTTGAACTGCT
>CBDVCL010000021.1:0-12048 GCA_965372475.1 uncultured bacterium
CATTGAGCCGAACGGCACTATCAGATCAGCCGCTACGAGACGGCGCCTGGGAAGTAAGTGAACTGAAGAGCGTGCACGGGGAACCAGGAATTGGCGCACGCGTGCTACGGGGTTGCCGCTGGGAAAGCAATAGAGACTACTTCAGAATGACTACTCTCTGGATCCTGCGGAAGACACTTGGCAAGGCGCTCGCTTTCGCTTCGATCAGGACAATATATATCCCGCCGGCAAGTTCCGCGGCGTCCAGGTCGATATAGCTTCTCTTGGGGTTACGGTTCTCGGCCGTGAAGACCAGTTCCCCGGCGATGTTATACATCCTTGCCTCTACCACCGCATCCGCCAGGACGACATCGTAATTTACGCGCACCGCGGTGTCGCCAGGGCTAAGCAACTTCGGATTGGGGCAGATAACCACGTTCTCTATCGCGCCGCTGGCACCGTTGACGACCGTCACCTCCGCCTCACCTATCTCGCGCCCTCCTTCTATGTCCTGCTTTTCGACGATAACACGGTACACGCCGTTCTGCACGATATGCCCGTCCTCGTTGCGGCCGTCCCAGTAGAGGCAGCCCCCGTCCGCCGCGGCGGCCATGCTCAAGGCGCAGCCGACTGATTTGATGAACGCCTTTTCGTTACTGCCGCTGCCCGGTTTTATCAGCGCCGGCTCCGCCCTTATCGTTCCCAGCGCGCCTGCTCCATATGACCCGGGAATGCTCCTTACCAGCCGTCCCGTGTCATCCCGCACCGTCACCTTGAATACTCCCGCCACCTTCATCACTACCAGCGTGCCGATCTCTTCCGTCCAGGCGCCCTCGTAATCAACACAACGGATCACCACCTGGTAGGCGCCGTTCGGTATCATGTTCCCATCCTCGTCAAGCATGCCGTCCCAGGAGATGGTCCACACGCCGAAATGCAGTTCGCGGAAGACGCCGCCGCCGACATCATAGACAACCTCATCTTCCTCCAGCGTGAGATCCTCGGGCAGATCGCCGGCGCTGATGCCCGTGAAGATCTTCACTATCTCACCCGCTTCGTTGACTATCTCCAGCTGGAACGAATAGAACGGTGTCGGCGTTGGCGTTGCCGTGGGCGTGGGGGTGGACGTCGGCGTCCAGGTACCGGTGGGTGTTCCCGTCGGCGTCCAAGTAGCTGTCCGGGTGCGAGTAGGGGTCGGTGTGGATGTCAAAGTAGGCGTAGCGGTCGGCGTCCAGGTATTGGTCCAAGTACGCGTCGGCGTACTGGTCGCGGTACAGGTATCGGTAGAGGTGGGAGTTGCCGTGGGGGTAGCTGTGAGGGTGGCAGACGACGTGGCGGAAGCACTATGCGTAGCCGTCCAAGTCGAGGTGCGGGTTATCAGCACCACGGTAGGGGCGACCCCGACCTCGGGCGTGGCCTCAGGAGCGTAGATATACCCATCGTTCTCCACGAAGCCATCTCCCAGGTTGGTCACCTCCACAAGCATGGTGATCGTGCCGCTCTCGTCACTGTCAAGGTTGCCTATGTCCCACCAGGCCTGGGGCAGGGCCATGCCATCAGGTGGCGGTCCGGACGAACGATAATCCACCTCCCCCGGCAAGGTATCGCTCAGCACCACGTCCGGCAGGGACATCTTCTCATAGATGTCCTGCCCGATCAGGCTCAGGGTGCCCGACCAATCAGAGGTAGTGATCTCCGCCCATTTGCCCCCCGTCTCCTGGGCGATACCCCAGGTATCCCAGTAATGGCGGTCGGAGTCCCCTCCCGACTGGTAAACGATGCTATAGACCAGCACGTCATTGTCCTGCATCGCCTGGATCGCATCCAGCAGGATCGGGTTGGTGGAGACATCCCCCGGTCCTGAACTTTTTATCGCCTGGTCCCCCTCGTCGCTGACGATGATGAAGACCTTCTGCGCGTCGGCGCGGAAGGTGTAGTGCTGAAGTGTATCCTGCGTGGCGTAGAGGCCGTACTCATCGCCGCCGCCCACCGTGACCATCGCGCTGAATTCCGCCTGGTCGCTCGTCCAGTATCCCGTCCCCGCGCACCTGTCGCTGGCAATAGCACAACTCGGCCCGGCTGCCGCGGTAGGGGCGGGAACGACCGGGAAAGACGAGCAGGAGGCGGGGTCATTGCTCGTCCCCATCTTCACCACCCCCAAGCGCAGCTCCACATCCGGCAACATGCCGATGAAGGAGCCGGCATTGTCAGAGATCGCCTTCTGGTCACCACCCATGCTGCCAGAGCCGTCAATGATCCAGACTATGTCCGCCAGCTTCGCACCTCCCTGGTACTCGTAGACGATGGTATAGGTGAGCGTATCGCCGACCATCGCATAGACGGTGTCTATGCTCTTGTCTATTACCAACTTGTTCTCGGTATCATAGGGCGTAGGCGTAAAAGAGGGAGTGAAGGTCTCAGTGGGGGTGACAACCGGCGTAGCGGTAGGCACGGCAGGGACGCCGAATATGTAGATCAACTCGCCGACCGTATCCTTATACACAGCGTGCAGTTGTCCCGTGCCGTCAATGGTTAGGTCGCCGTAGTAATCATCTGTGGCGGCTATGTCTTCGCTCGCCCAGGACCCAGCGTAAGGATAGGTATAAGAGAACGAGTCGGCCGACCAATCCCAGTCAAAATAGAGATGTACGAAATGCGGCTCACCAAGGGAGTCCAGCGCCATGCGCGCGCAGCTGCCGCTGCTATACCTCTCGTCAACCGTTGTCTTCGTCCAACTGGCGCCGTCATAACGAGCCAGGGCCAACTGCGAGTAGTCCGTGCAATCCGGATTATCGCGCGCGTAAGCGATCATCGGATAGCCCAAGGGGTCCAAGCGTATCTCAACGCCTAAGTCCCACCAATTCCATCCCACGTTATCTACGGTCTCTATCTGCCAGCTCGTGCCGTTGTGATAGGCGTATTTTACATCGTACCACCAGTCAATGTAGCCGATATGCGGATTGTCGGCCGCGTCCATCACCAGGGAAAGATAGTAGCCACCGTCAAAGACCGGGCTGACCGACTCAGTGCTCCAGCTGCCTCCCTGGAAACGGGCGAACCAGACATTGTCATCAGTCCAATTCCAATATGCAATGCGCGGCTCGCCGGCGCCGTTCAGGGCCAAACTGTTGGTATAAACGACATCGCTTACCCCACCCCCGTCATCCACCGTAACCGGCGCCCAGCCGGGGCCACTGGAAAACACCAACTGATAATTGAGGGCAGCTATGGAGCAATAGGAAACAGAAGGCACCCCCGCGGCGTCGAGCGCCAACGAAGGGTTGATCGCCAGGTTGGCGACCGTCTGGTAGGTCCAGGCACCGTTCCACTTGGCGTGTTTGATGTCAGAACCTAGTACTACGCCATAGCAGACATGGGCATCTCCGGCGGCGTCGAGCTCTATCTCGTTGTAGTAGTCAACAAGAACGCCGGGATCCACCTGGACAGTAGTGTATGCGCCAAGCGCAGGGAAAGACATTCCCCCGAGAACAAGAAGAACCAAGCCCAGATAGCTGTCCGCCCTATGCGGGAACGATAACGCCTGCATGTTTCTCCTCTTTGATCGCCAAGCAGAGAACAGTCATCTCCCACCTAAATCAAGCCCTGATGGGCATAAAGGGGTGTATCCTCCCTTGCTTTTCTCCTTATCCCGAAGTCGCAATTGAGAATACCGGGCAATTCGAGCATACTCATCCATCTATGGTCTATTTACCATGAATAATACGTTTGTCAACCAATTGATGTAAAACATTATTTCCACATTATCATAGCCTACACCAAACACAACAGGAGGAGACCTAGAAGAGGAACCGTACTAGATAGTAGACGGGAACGACTCGCGCATCACAGTATTTCGAGGGAGAAATCCAGGCAAGGCGCCGAATGGGTGATCGCGCCTATGGAAACGCGCTCGGCACCCGTCTTGGCGTAAGCGCCGATGTTGGCCAGGTTGACGCCGCCCGTCACCTCCAGAGGGCAGACGCCTTTCAAAACGCGGGATATTTCCTTCACTTTCGCAACGGGCATGTTATCCAGTAAGAGCAGGTTCACCCCCGCCGCGGCGGCCGCCAATGCCTGTTTCAGACTCTCCACCTCGACTATCACCTCAAGGCCCCTTCTTCCCTTTTCCTTTTCACTTTTGACTTTCTCCAACACGTCCGATGAAACCGCCCAATGACTATCCTTCACCATCACCCCCTGCTTCAGGGAGTCGCGATGATTATGACCTCCCCCCATGCGCACGGCGTACTTCTCCGCCGTCCTCAGGCCCGCATGTGTCTTGCGCGTGTCGTATACCTTCATCTGCCCCGCCTGCCGCACGTATTCCCCCGTGAGCGTAGCAATGCCAGATAACTGCCCGAGGAAGTTTACCGCCGTGCGTTCCGCGGCAAGCACCGAACGTGCCCTGCCCTCAACGCTGAGTATCTTGGCGTTGCTCCGCATCGCCTTGCCGTCGGCGATGTACGCCTTCAGTTTGAGCTTCTTGTCTACCTGGCGAAAAGCGGCCAGGGCCAAGGGTAAACCGGCGAGGATCCCCGCTTCGCGGCAGACGATCACGGCCTTGACGCGCGCCTTCTCGTCCAACATCAGGCGGCTGGTAATATCGTGCTTCGCCTCGTCTTCGTTGAGCGCGGTCTTGACGATGTTGTCTATGTATGACTTGTCCATTTCGGGGCTCGAAACTCAGGGCTATTCAACATACCCGCCTGCGGCGGTGGCGCCCGCAGAGGGACGCCACTACTTCACCCATTAACCTTCACCCTTTGGTGTAAAACCGCCGGCTCGCCGTTTCGCCGATTCGCCGGTTCGAACTACTCTCCTGTCAATCGCGCCAACTCCGCCTGATACTCCCCCAGCTTCTTCTTCTCCGCCTCTATCACCCGCTCGGGCGCCTGCTTGGTAAACTTGGGGTCAGCGAGGCGTTTCTGCTTGGCCTCTATCAGCTTCTCCAGTTCGCCGCAGCGCTTAGCTGCGTCTTCCTTCCGCCGATCCATCATAGCCTTGGGCACAGTACCCATAGTACACGTCCCATGGCAACCAAGCGATTTATCATCCTTAGCCACCTTCTTATTCTGCTTTGAAACCGTAATATTGCCGTTGCGAATCAAAGAGCGAAAATACTCCTTAAACGATTCTTGTCCCAACGCTTGGCCTTCTCCGCCCTCCGGTATAAACAACATATAATCATTGGGAATCTTCGGTGAGATCTTGTTAAAGCTTCTCCAAGTGTTAATGCCAAAGCCCAGCTCCCGCGCCGCCCGGGCCAGCTTTATCTCCGCCTCGTACTTCTTCACGAAGTCCAGCTCCTTCGCCTCGGGCCAGCCCGCCAGCACCACGGATTCCTTCGCGTCAGGCAGCTTGCTGTAGAGTTCTTCGCTCACGAAGGGCATCATCGGGTGCATCAGCCGCACGAACCGTTCCAGCACGTAGAGCAGCACCCGCCTTGCGCTATCGGCACGCTTACCGCCCGCGACGAGCTTGAGCTTGCTGTATTCCAGGTAGTGGTCACAAAACGAATGCCAGAAGTAGTGATAGGCCGCCTCGGCGCCGTGATAGAAACGGTACTTCTGCATCGCTTTGTCCATCTCCTCGGTCATCACGCGATGCTCGTCGAGAATCCAGTAGTCAAAGGGCTCAAGATTCTCACTCAACTTATCCAAGTCCACATTCTCGCCTTCGAGTTTGCTGAGTATATACCTGCTCGCGTTCCAGATCTTATTGATGAAGTTGCGGTGCCCCTCCACGCGCTTGATGGAGAAGGGCAGGTGCTGGATGAAAGTCTCGCTGATCAGGTAAGAGAAGCGCATCGCGTCCGTGCCGTACTTATCCATCACCTCCAGCGGGTCCACCGCCGCGTCCGAGGACTTGCTCATCTTCTTACCGTGCTCGTCCATGATCAGCGAGTTGATGATCACGTCCTTGAAGGGCACCTCGCCCATGAACTTCAACCCCGCCATCACCATCCTCGCCACCCAGAAGAAGATGATATCCCAGCTCGTCACGAGCACGCTGGTCGGGTAGAACTTCTTCAGCTCCGCCGTTTCCTCGGGCCAGCCGAAGACCGAGAAAGGCCACAAGTTAGAAGAGAACCAGGTGTCGAGCACATCCTCGTCCTGCTTCACGCCGCCGCCGCAATCGGGGCACTTGCTGACGTCCTCGCGTGTAACTATTTCCTTATCGCACTTGGCGCAGTAGAAGACAGGTATGCGGTGCCCCCACCAAAGCTGGCGCGAGATGCACCAGTCGCGGATGTTTTCCAGCCAGTTCTTGTAGAGTTTACTCCAGCGCGCCGGGTGGAAGACCACTTCTCCCTTGTCAGATGCCTTGATAGCAGCGGCGGCCATCTCTTTCATCCTCACGAACCACTGGCGCGAGTAATACGGCTCCACGGCGACGTGACAGCGCGAGCAATGACCCACGGAATGGTGGTAGTCCTCCGTCTTCACCAGCAGGCCTTCCTTCTCCAGGTCCTTGACCGCCGCGGCGCGGCAATCTTCCCTGCTCATGCCCTTGTACTTTCCCGCCGCCTCGTTCATCACCGCCCCCTCGTCCATCGCCACGACAACGGGGAGCTTGTGGCGTTGCCCCACCTCGAAATCGTTGGGGTCATGCGCGGGGGTGATCTTCAAAGCACCCGTGCCGAACTCGGTGTCCACGTAGTCATCGCCGATCACCGGGATCTCGCGCTCGGTAAGCGGCAGGCGCACTTTCTTTCCCACTACCCCCCGGTGCCGCTTGTCCTTTGGGTTCACCGCCACCGCGGTATCGCCGAAGAGCGTCTCCGGCCGGGTCGTCGCCACCACCAGGCCGCCTTCTCCCTCCACGAAGGGATAGGTGATGTGATAGAGGTGGGCGTCCTCCTCCTCGTATTCCACCTCCAGGTCGGAGATGGCGGTGCCGCAGCGCGGGCACCAGTTAACGATATACGAGCCACGGTATATCAGCCCCTCCTCGTAGAGGCGCACGAACTGCTCACGCACGGCACGCGAAAGGTCTTCATCCAAAGTAAACTTCTGCCGCGGCCAATCACACGAACACCCCAGGCGGCGCACCTGCTCGGTGATCGCGTTGCCGTATTCCTCGCGCCAGGCCCAGACCTTCTTCACGAACTCCTCGCGACCCAGGTCGTGCCGCGTCTTCCCCGCCTTGGCCAGTTCCCTTTCCACCACGTTCTGCGTGGCGATGCCGGCGTGGTCGGTGCCCGGCACCCAGCAGACGTTACGGCCGCGCATACGCTGCCAGCGGATGAGCAGGTCTTGCAGGGTCAACATCGGCACGTGGCCGATGTGGAGCTTGCTGGTGATGTTCGGCGGCGGGATGACGATCACGAACGGTTCACCCTTGCCCTTGACGTCGCCACGGAAGTAGCCGCCCTTCTCCCAGTGGTCACGCCAGCGTTCTTCCACCTCGCGATGGTTGTATTGTGAGGGCAGCGCAGAGTCGGACTTGTTGTTCTTCCTGCTCTTGGATTTCATGGCGTTCTAGCTCTCGAACGTATTGTCGTTGCTCGTCTTTCGTCGCTCGCCCGCCTCCACTATGAAAAAGCGCCCCATAAGGGCGACATGTTACTTCGAGTGACACTTCATCACCCAATCAGCGTATCGATATCTTGCCTAGCTGCTCCTGCAAGGCCATAAAATCCTCACCGTCCAACTCCCCGTCCTTGAGCATACCAGCCAGATCACGCTTCAAGAGCTGAAAATCCGCGATCTCCGCCGACTCGCTCCTCACCGCGTCCGCCAGCTTTTTAGCGAAGCCTTTCTCATCCGCCTTGGTGATCCCTTCCTTTTCCGCCGTGGTAATCTTGCTGTTGATTGAGTTTGAGATGCTGCCCTTTATCTTCATGCGGATAGCGAACTTGTTGATATGGCCGAAATACAGGCCCACGCTAAGGACTATCACCCCTATCACTATGCCGACAACCATGGGGCTGACCCTTCGCCCCACGCCGCTGCCCGCCTCCTTCTTGGCAAGATCCCCCCCTTCCTTCTCGCCCTCCGCCGCTTCCGCGGGGGGTGTCTCGGCAGGGAAACCCAGGTCGCCGATATCTTCCGTAAGGCTGGTATCGCCAAGAAAAGTGCCGCCGAGGTCCCCGCCTCCTTCTGCCGCTTCCCCAGCCGGAGCTTCAGCCGCCGCGCCTGCCTCGGCACCGGGCGCGCCGCCACCGAAGATCGAGGAGAGTTCACCCTCGCCGCCGCCAAGTGCCTCGACCTCGCCATCGGCAACGCCAAGACCGAGCCCGCCGGCGTCTCCGCCGGCCGCGTCTCCGGCGGGGCCGCCAATGGTCAACTCTCCCGGGTCAGGCAGTGACGGTGCCGCCGCTTCCCCCTTGCCCGCGGCGGCATCAGCCGGAGCGCCTCCATCGCCGGCCCCCGCCTCGCCAAGGGGCCCTGCCGCGGGTATCTCTGGTGCTTTTTCGTCAGCCATGGTCTCGTCGTTAGTCGCCCTTCGGTTCCCCTCAGGGCAACTGTATTTGCCCTGAGCTTGTCGAAGGGTTGGTCGTTAGTCGCTCGTTCCTGAATTGTATTCCCTGGATTGCTAGCAACCAGCAACCCTTCGACTCGCCCTTATCTTAGACGGCTCGCCTGCGCTGAGCGAACGAAGTGAGTCGAAGTGCTCAGGGCGGGAAAGGTCCTGAGGGCACTCGAAGGACGAGCAACCCTTCGACTCGCTTCGCTCGCTCAGGGCGGGAAAGGTCCTGAGGGCACTCGAAGGACGAGCAACAACCTATCGGATAACATCCCTATCCAGCTCCCGCTGCACATCCCCCATTCCGTCCTTTTCTTCTATCAAGGCTATTATATCATCTCTTGGCGTCATTTTTTCACAAAGATTCACGTGGCCCATCAACGTCTCCATCTCCTCGCCATTGAGCAGGAAACGCACCGCCTCCACCCAGGCAAAACTCTCCACCAGTGAATTAACGATGGCATAGACGCTTAACGTCTCAGCAGCACTGCCCCCCGGGTGCCCTTCGCTTATCTCCGGCCCGAAATTAAGGTAGAGGCAGCCATCACTCCCCAGGAAGACGTTCTCCAGGATAGTCTCGGAGGCAAGTACGGGAAACAACGTTTCCCCCTCTGCCGGGCCCCGCCGCAGGAGTTCGAACACCTGCCGCACCTTTTCCTCGCGGCTCACATCCTCGCCTATTCGTGCCGTGGTGGCGACCAGGTGTAAGCCGTCGCGCGAGGTGAAATACAGGAAGACCTTCTGCCCCTCATCTTCCCCCATCAGGGGAACTTCTTGCAGTGCATCCTCCTCTGTCGCTTGCTCGGCACCCCGGCCGCGCAAGAAAAAGAAAAGCAGGCACCCCAGGCAGAGCAGCAGGGCGATGACCACCAGCGGCAGTTTCTTCTTCATTCCTCCCCCTCCCGCCCGGCGAAGAATGCCTCCAGGGCCCCCACGATCCGCTCACAGATGGAATCCTCTTCCTCCCGGACTATAGCCAACTCCAGCTCATTGCTCAGGAAAGCGACTTCCACTAACGCTGCCGGCATGTCCAGCCCCTGTAGAAAAGGGGCGTCTATCTCAGCCAGGTTTTCCGCGCTGCCGCCAAGGGATTCGATTAGCCCCAGGGCCAGGCGGCGGCTCTCCAACCGATGGGCAGTGGCCACGCTCTCCCAGCGGCGGAAACTGCCTCCTCCCGTGTCCTCTTCCCCGCCCTTGCAGTAGAAGGCGCGCGGCCCGCCGGCAAAAGGCGAGAAGGAAGCGTTGAAATGGATGCTGAGGAAAGCACCGGCTTTTTCCGCGTTGGCCAAGCTGACCCGTTCCAGGGCTCCCAGGCCCTTGTCCGCGGAACGCGTGAGCATCACCCGGATGCTGCCCCGCCGTCTGCACTCATCCTGGATCTTCAGGGCGAGCTCCAGGCACAAGTCCTTCTCCCTCACCCCGTCACCGCTCACCACTCCCGTGTCCCTGCCTCCGTGCCCCGCGTCGATCACGACGACCGGCACAGCCTGCTTCGCCGCCGCGAGCTCCCCGCCCCACGGCCCCGTTGGCAAACATAAAAAAAAGGCCAAGCTGACCAGCCCGGCAAGAATGGCTACTGGCTTTCTCACTGTCTTATCTTCCCGCGCCGCTTTTTCCGGGGCGCCTTTTCGGCCCCGTCGGCCGCCTTCTCGCCCCCGCCCTCACTGAATACTCCCAGCCGGCGGTACTTCTCATAGCGATGCCGCCCCAGTTCCTTTTCGTCCATCCCCTGCAGCTTGGCCAGCCATTTCCTTATCGCCACCCGCAACTTGCCCACGCTGAAGGCCATGCCCCGCTGTACCCCTCCCGGCACCTCGGCAATGATCTCATCGCATATCCCCATCCGCTTGAGGTCCCCCGCGCTCAGCCTCAAAGCCTCCGCCGCCTGCTGTGCCTTCTCCGCGGTGCGCCAGAGAATGGCGGCACACCCTTCCGGGGATATCACCGAGTAGTAAGCGTTCTCCAGCATCAGGATCGCGTCGGCCACGCCAATGCCCAGGGCGCCGCCACTGCCACCTTCCCCGATTATGGTGGCGATAACCGGGACGCGCAGATTAAACATCTCGCGGATATTCATGGCGATGGCTTCGGCCTGCCCTCGCTCCTCGGCGCCGATACCGGGATAAGCTCCCGGCGTATCGATGAATATTAGGATGGGCTTAGCGAACTTGTCCGCAAGGCGCATCACCCTTAGCGCCTTACGGTACCCCTCCGGGTGCATCATGGCGAAGTTGCGCCTAAGGTTCTCCTTGGTATCCCGCCCCTTCTGCTGACCGATAATCGCCACCGTCCGGCCTTCGAACTTGGCCAGGCCGCAGACGACGGCAGCGTCATCCGCATAGCCGCGGTCGCCGTGTATTTCGATGAAATCCTCCGTCAACTGTTCGATGTAATCGGATGAATAAGGGCGGCCCTTCTCCCTGGCCAGTTGGATCCGTTGCCAGGTAGTGAGGTCTGAATAGGAGTCCAGCGAGAGCTTCTTGATCTTGCCCTCGACCTCCTTGATCTCCTTGCTGACATTGATGTCACCCTTGGCGGCGACGCCCTTCAGCTCCTCGATCTTCTTCTCCAGTTCCCTGATCGGCTGGGACAACTCGTAGACGCTCTTGCTGTTATCGCCGCCGTCCTCGCCGTTGGGCTTCCTGGCTTTTTCTTTCTTCTTTTCGCTCATCGCTGTGTCGCGGAGAACGCCGAACCCTTCGACTCACTTCGTTCGCTCAGGGCGCGGAGTGCGCGGAGAAGCTTCCGCGATTCCCGCGAGGTTCCCGCGGATTACGCGGATTGCTTGGTTACATACATCCTGAAACATCTGCGCAATCAGCGGGCGTTGGTCATGCGCAGCCATGGTGCGCTCAGCGCATCCGCGTAATCGGCGTCTTAAAAGTAGTTCTTATAATCAATAAACAACATGCGCGAGACATCATCTTCACCCGTGAGGTCCAGCCCCTCGATGGCGATGGTCAGCATCTCGTCGAAGCAGACGGCCAGGCGCCCGTTCAAACGGGGCTTGTGCGACCTGCCGCCGCTCGTGACCGTGCCATCGACGGCGGTGACCGGCGCCGCGCCATCCTCATCGAAGAGGTCGTCCCCTTCCAGCGTGAGTATTATCTCTTTCACCGGGGCCACGATCGCGCCCACGAAGAACCTGATCTCATCGGCTTCGAAATCCTCTACCTCGACTACGTTGCCGCCGCCGTGCAGTTGGATGACTCCTCCACCCATACCGACTTCCTTGCTGGCGACGACATAGGCGCCCTTCTCTCCCAGCGCGAAGTGCTCATTGCCGCCGGCATAAGCGCGATAGGCGCCGTAGCCGCGCTGGTCCCAGCCTATGGCCAGCGAAGGAAAGCTGTGCTCGTCCAGCACCCGCAGGCGGAAACCCAGGCGCGGCGTCTCACCGTCCATGTCGCCGCGGCCGATAGCGTTATTGACCGTGAATCCCAATCCCAAGAGAAGCCGGCCCATGAAACCGAAGTTCCAGCGTGCATAAAGGCCGCCGTTTTCGTAGATGCGCGTGCTCAGGCTGTAGCAGCCGCGCAGCAGCGTGTAAGCGGTGGGCGCGTTGACCATCTCCCAGTTGTCCGGCAAGCTGGAAACAGC